>JAYURX010000181.1:0-4337 GCA_043755965.1 Flavobacterium sp.
TATTTTTGCACCCGAAGACCGTTAGGTCGAATTGTACGAAGTAAAAAAAATTTCGAAAAATGATTATTCCTATTTACGGTTATGGCGAGCCGGTTTTGCGACAGGTTGCAGATGAAATTTCTCCGGACTACCCAAATCTTCCAGCCATTATTGCCAATATGTATGATACAATGTACAATGCTTTTGGCGTTGGATTAGCTGCGCCACAGGTAGGTTTGCCAATACGGTTGTTTATAATCGATACCGAACCTTTTAGTGATAGTAATGATTTGACAAAAGAAGAACAACAGCAATTAAAAAACTTTAAACAAACTTTTATCAATGCCAAAATGATTCTTGAAGACGGTGAAGAATGGGGTTTTAATGAAGGCTGTTTAAGCATTCCCGATGTTCGCGAAGATGTGTATCGCAACGAAAGAATAACCATAGAATATTGCGATGAAAGCTTTAACAAAAAAATAGAAGTTTTTGATGGATTGATTGCGCGTGTTATCCAACATGAGTATGATCATATAGAAGGAATTTTGTTTACCGATAGAATTTCAATGTTGAAAAAGACATTGATTAAAAAGAAGTTGCAGAACATCATGGATGGAAAAGCATTTCCGGATTACAGAATGAAATTTGCCAATAAAAAAGGAAGAAACTAAAGAAATTTCAATTTTTGAAATCCCAAATTCCAATAACTTAAATCTTTATTAATTTCTATAATTTGGAATTTGGAATTTACTTTTTGGAATTTGAATTATATATATTTGTGCCCTTAATTAAATTAAAAAATGAACGTAGAAAAAATATTAGCTATTGCCGGAAAACCTGGATTGTTTGAACTGAAATTGCAAACCCGCTCGGGATTTTTAGCAGAATCATTACTAGACGGAAAGAAAATCACAGTTGGATTGAGGAGTAATGTCAGCTTACTTTCGGAAATATCAATGTATACATATACAGAAGAAAAGCCCTTAGTTGAAATTTTGCGCGCTATTGCTGTTAAAGAAAATGAAGGCCCAACATCTGTTTCTCATAAAGAGGACAATGCTAAGTTGGTTGCTTATTTTCAGGAGATTTTACCGGATTACGATGAAGACAGGGTTTATGCTTCCGATATTAAAAAATTATTGAATTGGTACAATATTCTTCAGGCCAAAGGAATGGTTTCAAAAGAAGAACCAAAAGAAGAAGCTAAAGTTGACACAAGCGATAGCCAATTGAAGCAAAATGCTGAAGCTGTTAAAGAACAAGTCGTAGAAGAAGTAACCCAAGCCGAAGCTAAGACTAAAAAAGAAACAAAGCCTAAAGCTAAAAAATAGTTAATTACTTTCTAATAAATATAAATCCTATTGCTGAATTTCAGTGGTAGGATTTTTTATTTTTACGATGTGATGGATGTTGGAAGATGGAAGCTTGATGAAATCAAAATATAATTTATAATTCAAAATTTATAATTCAAAATAATCAATGAACACACGCCAACAGCAACTCGACGCTTTCAACAGATTACTTGATATCATGGACGATTTGCGCGAAAAGTGTCCTTGGGATAAAAAGCAAACGCTGGAAAGCCTGCGTCATCTTACCATTGAAGAAACCTATGAATTGGGCGATGCCATATTAAATAACGATTTGCAGGAAATAAAAAAGGAATTAGGAGACTTGTTGCTGCACATTGTTTTTTATGCCAAAATTGGAAGCGAAACCAATGATTTTGATATGGCAGATGTTTGCAATGATATTTGCGATAAATTAATTCACCGTCACCCGCATATTTATGGAGATGTTGTTGTTGCCGATGAAGAAGAAGTAAAGCAAAACTGGGAAAAGCTCAAGCTCAAGGAAGGCAAAAAATCGGTACTTGAAGGTGTTCCAAAGAGTTTACCGGCTTTGGTAAAAGCAAGCCGAATCCAGGATAAAGTAAAAGGTGTCGGCTTTGATTGGGAAGAACCACATCAGGTTTGGGACAAAGTGCAGGAAGAATTACAGGAATTGCAGGAAGAAGTCAAATTAGGAAATCAAGACAAAATTGAAGCCGAATTTGGTGATGTATTGTTCTCAATCATTAATTATGCCCGATTCCTGAAAGTAAATCCGGAAGACGCTTTGGAACGCACCAATAAAAAATTCATCAACCGATTTATGTATCTCGAAAGTAAAGCCGGTGAACTTGGAAAGCCATTAATGGATATGTCTTTAGCTGAAATGGATATTTTTTGGGAAGAGGCAAAGCGTCTTCCTTAAAAATTGGAATTGGAAAATCTATGATTTTCAAATACCTAAATCTGGAACGAAGCAAAAAAAACTCTAGTGTTCAGCCTGCCTGGCGGCAGACAGGTTTGCAGTAGCAGTCGGCAGAAGAAAGTTTCTATATTCTATATTCTATATTCTATATTCTTTTCTCTCAATTTAATTATATTTGATTAACTAACCAACCAAAACCAAAAACATGTCTGAAGAAAATACTACGTCAGATCGCCCAGAGGGCTCGGGTCACCATTTGCAACGTTCATTAGGATTAATTGATGCGACAAGCATAGTCGCAGGTTCAATGATAGGTTCCGGAATTTTTGTCGTAACCGTATATATGGCGCGCGATTTAGGCTCGGCCGCATGGATTTTAATCACTTGGGTAATCACAGGATTGCTAACCATGTCGGCAGCGTTAAGCTATGGTGAATTGGCCGGAATGATGCCAAAAGCTGGTGGCCAATTTGTGTATATTCAGAGAGCCTACGGAAAACTGGCATCCTTTCTTTATGGCTGGACGGTTTTTACCGTAATTCAAACGGGTGTAATTGCTGCGGTTGCCGTTACATTTGCTAATTATACTGCTGTTTTCTTTCCGTTTTTACAGGATGAGATTTTCAAGGTTGGCGATTTTTTTGTTTTTAAAAACAGCCAGGTTTTGGCTATGTTGTGTATCATTTTGCTAACGTATATCAATACAAAAGGAATAAAGAATGGTAAGGCAATTCAGTTAATTTTTACTTCAGCCAAACTCATTGCGCTTTTTGCTTTGATAGCTTTTGGATTGTATATTGGCTTCCATACAGATACTTTTTCAAATAATTTTACGAACCCATGGGATGCGAGCAAAACTGTTATTGATGAAGCAACCCAGACGGTAACGGTTACAAAACTTGCAGGAATTGCTTTGGCAGGAGCCATTGGAGCTACAATCATTAACTCGTTGTTTTCAAGTGATGCCTGGAACAATGTTACTTTCATCGCGGGTGAAATCAAAGATCCAAAAAAGAATATTCCAAGGAGTTTATTTCTCGGGACACTGATAGTTACTGTTATCTACATTTTAGCCAATATTGCTTATTTAGCATTGCTTCCTTTAAACGGAACACTTGAAGGTTCAGTAACAGATAACGGAATTATGTTTGCCGCTCAAGATAGAGTAGGTACAGCTGCAGCCAATATGATAATGGGAAACATTGGTGTTTTTGCCATGGCCGCATTGATTATGGTTTCGACTTTTGGTTGTAACAGCGGATTGATATTATCAGGCGGAAGATTATTTTATGCAATGGCTAAAGACAGTTTGTTCTTTAAAGGCGCGGGAGAACTAAACAAACATGATGTTCCGGCTAAAGCGCTTTGGTTCCAATGTATTTGGGCTTGTATTCTATGTTCATCGGGGAAATACGGAGCTTTATTGACGTATGCTACTTTTGCATCCTTACTTTTTTATATACTTACTATTTACGGAATATTTATTCTTAGAAAGAAAGAGCCCGATGCTGAAAGACCTTATAAAGCTTTTGGCTATCCAATAATCCCGGCTTTATATATAATCATTACAGCTGCTATTTGTGTGGCCTTACTAATCAATGACACTTTAAGTACGGGTTTAGGACTTGGAATTGTCGCAATCGGAATACCAGTTTATTATTTGTTCCTTAACAAGAAAGAATAAAAAAAATCCCCAATTTGTAACTTCAAATTGGGGATTTTTATTGATACTATTTATTATTGTTTTGGAGCCGGTAGTGTTTCCAACATTTCAATTTCAAAAATGATGTTTGAGTTTGGCGGAATTACACTTCCTGCGCCTCTTTCGCCATATCCTAATTGGGATGGAATATAGACTAAGGCTGTATCTCCATAATTCATCAAACTCAACGCTTCAAGAAACCCAGGGATTAAACCATCTTTCTTTCCATAAGGGAAAGGGAATGGCTGATAACCGTTTTGTTTTGCTCTGTTTTCATCATATTTACCACATTCTTTATTTACACCTTCCATACTGCTGTCAAAAAGGCTTCCGTCTTCTAAATAACCTGCATAATTAATGTAAACATTGGTACCTTCAGCTGGTTTTTTACCTGTACCCG
>JAYURX010000182.1:0-4324 GCA_043755965.1 Flavobacterium sp.
CAAATAGCGGGAATTCTTGAAGGCGAAGTGGTAGGCAACCCTGATGCCGTGGTTTTTAAATTAGCCAAAATAGAAGAAGGAACTGAAGGGTCGCTAACATTTTTAGCCAACCCTAAGTATGTAAATTTCATATACACTACCGAAGCTACCATTACCATTGTTAATAATGATTTTATTCCGGAAAGTGAGTTGACTACTACTTTGATTAAAGTGGAAGATGCCTATCAGTCTTTTTCCAAATTGCTAGAGTATTACAATCAGGTGAAGCTGATGAAATCAGGTGTTGAACAACCATCAGTGATTTCAGAGGGCGTGAATTATGGTAAAAATCTTTATTTGGGAAGCTTTAGTTACATTGGTAAAAATGTTACTATCGGTAATGATGTAAAAATTTATCCAAATTGTTTTATTGGCGATAATGTAACCATTGGTGATAACTGTATCTTTTTTGCAGGCGTAAAAATATATTCTGAAACGGAGATTGGAAACAATTGCAACTTTCATTCAGGAAGTGTTATAGGTTCGGACGGTTTTGGTTTCGCACCCGTTGAAGATGGAACATTTAGCAAAATCCCTCAAATTGGTAACGTAATCATTGAGGATGATGTTGAAATAGGAGCAAACACTACTATCGACAGAGCAACTTTAGGAACAACATTAATCCGAAAAGGAGTAAAGCTGGACAATCACATTCAGGTTGCCCACAATGTTGAAATTGGTGAGAATACGGTAATTGCCGCACAAACAGGCATTGCAGGTTCAACTAAAATTGGCAATAATTGTATGATTGGCGGCCAGGTAGGCATTGCAGGCCACATTACGATTGGAAATAATGTACGCGTTCAGGCGCAATCCGGTGTTGGAAGAAATGTAAATGATGGTGAAGTATTGCAAGGCAGTCCGTCTTTTGGATATGCTGATTACAGCAAATCCTATGTTCATTTTAGGAATTTACCAAAGATAGTTGCCGATATAGAAGAATTGAAAAAAAACAATAACAATAACACTAATTAAATAGCTTACCAATGGTTAAACAAAAAACCATCCAGAACGAAATTTCGCTGACGGGTGTTGGACTTCACACAGGAAAAGAAGTAAAAATGACTTTCAAGCCGGCGCCTGTTAACAATGGTTATTCTTTTGTCAGGGTAGATCTTGAAGGTTCCCCAATTATTGAAGCCGATGCCAATTATGTTGTAAACACACAAAGAGGCACAAACCTTGAAAAACTAGGTGTTAAAATCCAAACTTCAGAACATGTGCTCGCCGCTTTTGTGGGTTGTGATGTTGATAATGTTATTATTGAGTTGAACGAATCTGAGCCGCCAATTATGGACGGTTCGTCTAAATATTTTGTAGAAGCCATTGAAAAAGCAGGTGTTGTCGAACAAGAGGCTGAGCGTAATTATTATGTGGTTAAAGAAGTAATTTCCTTTATGGATGAAGCAACAGGAAGTGAAATTCTTTTAATGCCTTCAGAAGAATATCAGGTAACCACTATGGTTGATTTTGGGACTAAGGTTTTAGGAACTCAAAATGCTACGATGAAAAACATTTCTGAGTTTAAATCAGAAATTGCGGATGCACGTACTTTTAGTTTTCTTCACGAATTAGAAGCATTATTGGATAATGGCCTGATTAAAGGTGGTGATTTGAATAATGCTATTGTTTATGTTGACAAGGAAATTTCAGCAAAAACTATTGAAAACCTAAAAGTTGCCTTTGGAAAGGATTCTATTTCGGTCAAGCCAAATGGCATTTTAGATAATCTGACTTTACACTACCCAAATGAGGCGGCACGTCATAAATTGCTTGATGTTATTGGTGATTTAGCTTTGGTTGGAATGCGCATCAAAGGAAAAGTAATTGCCAATAAACCCGGGCATTTTGTAAACACTCAGTTTGCCAAAAAATTATCTAAGATGATTAAAATTGAACAGAAAAACCAGATTCCGGTATACAACTTAAACCTAGAGCCTTTGATGGATATTCATAAAATAATGAGTATTCTTCCACACAGGCCACCTTTTTTATTTATTGACCGAATCATTGAAATGTCTGACAACCATGTGGTTGGTTTGAAAAATGTTACCATGAACGAAACTTTCTTCGTTGGACATTTTCCAGGCGCACCCGTAATGCCGGGCGTAATCATTGTGGAAGCCATGGCACAAACCGGCGGAATATTAATTTTAAGCTCTGTACCCGATCCTGAAAACTATCTTACTTACTTCATGAAAATTGACAATGTGAAGTTCAAACATAAAGTATTGCCGGGCGATACTTTGATATTTAAATGTGATTTGATTTCGCCTATTCGTAGAGGAATTTGTCATATGCAGGCTAGGGCTTATGCTAATGGAAAATTAGTTGCCGAAGCAGAATTAATGGCGCAAATTGCCCGAGTTAATTAAGAAGTTTGTAGTTTATAGTTTTTGGTTTATAGTTAAAGAACCACAAACAACAAACCATAAACCATAAATATTTATAATATGAACCAACCTTTAGCATACGTACATCCGGGAGCGAAGATTGCCAAAAATGTAGTAATCGAACCCTTTACAACCATTCACAATAATGTTATAATTGGTGATGGAACATGGATTGGTTCCAATGTTACCATCATGGAAGGTGCGCGAATTGGAAAAAATTGCAACATCTTTCCCGGGGCAGTAATTTCTGCAGTTCCTCAGGATTTAAAATTTGGAGGAGAAGAATCACTTGCAGTAATTGGAGACAATGTTACTATAAGAGAGTGTGTTACGATAAATCGTGGCACAATAGCATCTGGCCAGACTAAGATTGGAAACAACTGCTTAATTATGGCAACGGCACACATTGCCCACGATTGTCATATTGGCGATAATGCTATCATCGTAAATGGTGTGGCTTTGGCCGGCCACGTAACCGTTGGGAACTTTGCGATTGTTGGTGGTTTGGCTGCGATTCACCAGTTTATCCAAATTGGCGATCATGCTATGATTTCCGGAGGTTCGCTAGTGCGTAAAGATGTTCCGCCTTATACTAAAGCGGCGAAAGAGCCACTTTCTTATGTTGGAATTAATTCGGTCGGATTGAGGCGAAGAGGATTTACTTCTGAGAAGATTAGGGAAATACAGGATATTTATAGAATTCTGTATCAAAAAAATTATAATACATCGCAGGCTGTTGGTATCATCGAAGCTGAAATGTCAGCTTCACCGGAGCGTGATGAAATCTTGGATTTTATCAGGAACTCCTCAAGAGGAATCATGAAAGGCTACTCAGGATCTTAATTAAAAAGTTTGTGGTTTTTAGTTTATAGTTTTAAGTTAACTGTAATAAAGCCACCAACCATAAACCATAAACAAAAAACAATAAACATATAAAAATGGCATCTACATCAGATATTAGAAACGGATTATGCATAAAGTTCAATCACGATATTTATAAAATTATCGAGTTCCTTCACGTTAAGCCTGGAAAAGGACCGGCTTTCGTCAGAACTAAACTAAGAAGCTTAACTAACGGGAAAGTATTGGATAATACGTTTTCGGCTGGACACAAGATTGAAGAAGTTCGTGTAGAAACACAAAATTTCCAGTATTTATATGCAGAAGGAGATCAGTTTCACTTTATGAATACGGAATCCTATGAACAAATTACTTTGGATAAAAAAGTGCTTGATGCTCCCGACTTGTTAAAAGAAGGAACAGTCGTAATGGTTCAGATTAATACTGAAACTGACTTGCCACTTTCTGTAGATATGCCGGCTTCTATCGTTTTGGAAGTTACTTATGCTGAACCTGGTGTAAAAGGAAACACAGCTACAAATGCTACTAAACCTGCGAAAGTAGAAACAGGAGCTTCTGTAAATGTTCCTTTGTTTATAAATGAAGGCGACAAAATCAAAATTGATACTGCTACCGGTTCTTATATGGAAAGAGTAAAAGAGTAGTAATCAGTATTCAGTGATCAGTTGGCAGAAAAAACTGAGCACTAAAAACTGAACACTGAACACTATAGAAAATGAAATTCTCAAAAACACATACTTTAAAAGAAATTGCAGCCATTATCGGATGCCCATATGTTGGCGCTGATGATTTTCCTGTGGAAGGTATGAATGAAATTCATGTTGTTACGCCCGGAGATATTGTTTTTGTTGACCATCCAAAATACTACGACAAAGCACTACAATCAGCGGCAACTATTGTTTTAATTAACAAGGAAGTGGATTGCCCTGATGGAAAAGCGTTGTTGATTTCTGATGATCCATTTCGGGATTTCAACACGTTGACTAAACATTTCCGTCCTTTTGTGGCTTCCAATGCGAGTGTTTCACCAT
>JAYURX010000183.1:0-1868 GCA_043755965.1 Flavobacterium sp.
GTAATAATTGGGGTTGGATTGCGCTCAACCGTGATATCTATCGTAGTAACGGCATAACAAAATGGCGTTATACTTCCGCTACTGTTTTCTACTTTTACCCAAATCGTATCAATATCCGCATCCGTGACATACCCTGCAGCCTGTGCGGGTGTCAGTGGGTTGGTACCCGCTTGAGCATCTGCCAAACTGGTGTAGTAACTCAATAGAAATACCGCTGGGTTTTGTCCATTTAAGATGGATAGAGCAAACGTTGTTAAGTCTATCATAGCTACCCCATCGTTCGGGTCAAAATAATTATCACAACTTGAATAATTCTGTGGTCCGGTTGCAAATGGTGCATTGTTAACTACCAAATTAAAACTTACTACAGCATAACATCCTGTGTCAATACTTTCAACCCGTGCCCATATGGTTTCCCCATTAGTTCCAACATACGAATTAATTGGAATAATTGTACCAACTCCAGCGTTTGCACTTGCTTGTGAAGTATAAAAACTAACATTAATACCAGGTGGAGTTACACCTCCTAAAATCGCAGGCACTACAGTAGTCAAATTGAATAAAGCAATGCCATCATTATTAGTGTCACATACTGATAGTTCGCCCGGAAAATTTGCTACAGGTCTTGTATTAACTGCCAGGTAAAAATAACCAATGGCATAATCATTAGTAGTCATATTTCTGACCCTGAAATGAATCACCTGATAGTCTGGGCTAATATTATAATAAGGACTTGCGAGAGGATTGATACCAGTATCAGCATCAAGAGAGGTTTCGTGATAGGTAATGCTATAATTCGAAGCTGCGCCTGATTGCGCTGAAAGTATAGCTGCGTTTTGTTCGGTCAAATCAAAAGCACCAAACCCATCATTATTGGAATCGCAATAATTTAAATCTGGAAGGTTAGGTGCCACCGGATCAACAACTGTCAACGCTTTGGCAAATGAATATTGTAATGCAAATAACGACAATACGATAAGTAACTTTGTTTTCATACATAAGAGTTTTCCCAAAGCTACAAAAACATTTTAGATAATACTTACAGGCCGAATATTTGATTTATTTTTACAGTTGAAATAAATCACCTCAAATGAAATCGAAGATTCACGAACACCTAAAAATTACAACTCTTGTGAGTAAAAATACCATTGTCATTGCTGCCCTTTTCTTAGTAATAAGTTGCCAAAAAAAAGACCCGAGCGACAGCGAACTGGCGAAGCAAACAGCTCCAAAACAACAATTAGTAAAAGACGCACACTCTTTCTCCAACCCAAACGAAGCTATTGCCAAACATCTGGATTTAGATATTAAAGTTGATTTTGATACCCAGACCATTTCCGGAAAAGCATCGTGGACCATTGACAATATTTCCAAGGGAAACGAAATCATTTTTGATGAAAACACCTTAAACATTACCAAAGTTACCTTAGGCGATGAGGAAAAAGAAACTAAATTTGAGCTAGGAAAGGAAGTGGCATTACATGGAAAGCCACTCAAAATAACTATTGAACCCAACACAACAAAAGTCACTATCTATTACAACACAACCAAAGATGGCGTAGCCTTACAATGGTTAAAACCGGAACAAACTGCCGACAAAAAACAGCCGTTTGTGTTCTCGCAGGGACAAAGTATCTGGTCACGCACGTGGATTCCGTGTCAGGATTCACCTAGCGTTCGCTTTACTTATAATGCAAAGGTTACCGTTCCAAAAGAGTTGATGGCATTGATGAGTGCTGTAAATCCGCAACAAAAAAACGATACCGGAGTATATACATTCAAGCAAGACAAAGCCATACCATCTTATTTAATGGCAATTGCTGTAGGTGATGTTGAATTTAAATCTATTGACAACAGAACGGGAGTTT
>JAYURX010000184.1:0-1864 GCA_043755965.1 Flavobacterium sp.
CAGTAGGCGAAGCCATTTTCAAGGGAAAAAATTATCCCAAAACACAACAGGAGTTCCAATTTAAATTTATCGGATTGGTGGCGTTTTATGATCCGCCAAAAAAGAACATCCATTTGGTTTTACGGCATTTTTACAAAGCAGGAATCAAAGTAAAGATAATTACAGGTGACAATGCCGAAACAACCGCATCAATCGCTAAACAGATAGGTTTTGTCGGATATGATAAAAGTATTTCCGGAGACGAATTAATGAAGCTATCGGATAAGGAACTGCGAAAACAAGTATTATCCATTAACTTGTTTACCCGCATGTTCCCCGAGGCTAAATTAAGAATTATTAATGCCTTAAAATCAAATAAGGAAATTGTCGCCATGACTGGCGATGGTGTCAATGATGGACCGGCGCTCAAAGCATCCCATATAGGCATTGCAATGGGTAAAAAAGGAACAGAGATTGCCAAACAGGCAGCATCGCTAATTTTAATTAATGATGATTTAGCTAAAATGGTCGATGCTGTTGCTATGGGAAGGAAAATTTATGCCAACCTCAAAAAAGCAATACAATTTATAATTTCAATCCACATTCCGATAATTTTCACTGTTTTTATTCCGCTGGCTCTAGGCTGGATTTATCCCAACATTTTTTCGCCTATCCATATTATTTTCCTGGAATTGATAATGGGGCCAACGTGTTCCATTGTGTATGAAAATGAACCGATGGAAAAGAATACAATGGCACAGCAGCCAAGACCATTTACGAATACTTTTTTCAATTTTAAAGAACTTTCAACCAGTATAATGCAGGGGCTGGTAATAACTGTGGGAACATTGTCTGTCTATCAGTTTTCTGTTTATCAGGGTTATAATGAGCAAATTACTCGAACAATGGTCTTCTTGGTTTTGGTAACTTCAAATATCTTTTTAACCTTAATAAATCGTTCTTTTTATTATTCCATATTCACCACGTTACGATATAAAAACAATTTGGTTTTTATAATTACAGGGATTACCGTTGCCATTATGGGATTGTTGCTTTATATAAAACCACTGACAGATTTTTTCCTTTTTGAACATTTGAATGGTAAGCAGTTATCAATTGCTGTTGGAGTTGGTTTCTTATCAGTAATTTGGTATGAATTGGTAAAACTAGGAAGACGGAATGATAATAATTTTAATTAAAAAATTAGTATGCTAATTAAAAAGGCAGTAAAAAATAGCAACAATAATAAAGAGCATTATTTTTTAAATAAGTATATTATTCAAAAAATAGTCTGGGCAATAATTGCCTTGCTATTAGTTGTTATGATTAATATTTTAATCAACAAATATCTTGGAAATTATTTTAATGATTTTGCCGAAAAAGTATCCGGAAATTATGTGCTTACTGGTTTATCGTTTTTTATAAGCGAAATGGTAATTGGAATTTTTCCTGCGGAATTGTTTATGATGATTTACCAAACTAAAGCAGCAAATGACTATTTCTTAATTGTTTTCGTTTTAGGAATTATATCATCGTTTTGCGGATTTATGGCTTTTTTAGCTGGTAAATATTTAAAATCTGCAAAAATTTCAAGAATGATATTCTTGCAAAAAAAGTTTAAACAATATGGAGCTCTTTTTGTAAAATATGGATGGGTAATTTTAATTCTGGCCGCAACAACGCCATTGCCTTTTGCAATGGTATGTTTCATCGCAGGTTATTTTAAATTTTCGCCCGCTACATTCTTAAAAATTGTTGTTCCCGTTCGGATTGTACGGTTTTTTATTTCTGCTTATTTTATAAAGTATAGTATCACTTTATTATAATACTGCAAACTAAACGCATAATTAGTTTCATGTTAGTTAACAGAAAGCGAAAAAGTAAA
>JAYURX010000185.1:0-1856 GCA_043755965.1 Flavobacterium sp.
CTCTGTTGAATTTTTGAAAACAAATCGTCACTTGGCATTACAGGAGTAATTCCGTTGGTGCTGTTTAAAATGTTTTCAATCCAATTATTTCTTTCCATGATTACTTTGACGAATGTTATTATTTTTTCTTGCGGTAGTTGTTGAATTTTTCCAATAATTTATCTTGAAGCATGACTTTCGCCCTAAAAACAAGCGATTCTACAGAGGAAATGCTAAGCTGCATAATCTCAGAAATCTCAGGATTACTCAATCCATCTAATTTAGAAAGCAAAAAAGCGGTCTTTTGATTTTCGGTTAACGTATTGATAACTGCAAATAGAATTGCGGCATCTTCCTGATTCTCCATCAAAATTCCGGGATGTTCAAAGGTTGCGGTGTTCAGGTATTCCTTTTCATTCTGGCTTTTCTTTCCAAAAATAAAAAAGCGCTTTTGGCTGTTCTTTTGCTTGATATAATCCAAACATTGATTAATCGTAATCCGGTAAATCCAGGTTTTATAAGACGATTTTTGATTAAAATTTTCAAGAGAATTATAAACTTTTACAAACACGTCCTGCGTGATTTCCTCCGCATCTTCAACATTTTGCAGATAGTTCAACGCCACATTGAACACCAGTATTTTATACTCGTGATATAGTTTTTCAAAGTGGTGCTGGTTAGCAATCATTGTCTGTGGTTAGTTGAAGGTTTAAATATAAATGATTTTTTCTAAGTATAAATTATTCTATATTTGGGCTATCAAATTAAACTTTTTATAAAATGAAATTATTAGAAGGAAAAGTAGCCATCATCACCGGCGCCAGTAGAGGAATTGGAAGCGGAATCGCAAAAGTATTTGCTCAACACGGAGCAAACGTTGCATTTACCTACAGTTCGTCAACAGAATCAGCCATGGTTTTGGAAAATGAATTAACGGCTATGGGAATCAAAGCCAAAGGATATAAATCAAATGCAGCCGATTTTAACGAAGCCCAAAAACTGGTTGATGATGTTATGGCAGAATTTGGAAATGTTGATGTTTTAATCAATAACGCAGGAATTACCAAGGACAATCTTTTGATGCGTATGAGCGAAGAGGATTTTGATAAAGTGATAGAAATTAACCTGAAGTCAGTTTTCAATATGACAAAGGCGGTTCAAAAAATCATGTTAAAAAACCGTAAAGGTTCAATCGTGAATATGAGTAGTGTAGTGGGAGTGAAAGGAAATGCCGGACAAGCAAATTATGCCGCTTCCAAAGCGGGTATGATTGGTTTTACTAAATCTGTTGCTTTGGAATTGGGTTCTCGTAACATTCGTTGTAACGCTATTGCTCCGGGGTTTATTGAAACGGAAATGACGGCTAAATTAAACGAAGATGTGGTGCAGGGTTGGAGAGATTCTATTCCGTTGAAACGAGGTGGAACTCCGGAAGATGTTGCCAATGCTTGTCTTTTCTTTGCTTCTGATATGAGTGGGTATGTATCCGGGCAAGTGTTGAATGTTTGCGGAGGAATGCTTACATAGGAGTTTATTGTTTGTGGTTTATAGTTTTTAATTAACCACAAACCATAAACCAAAAACTATTAACTTTTAAATATGAATACCACAACAATCCTGTTATTACTTGTATCAATACTTATTGCTGCTGGTTTATCAGTTTACCAATATTTTTACAAAGTCAAAAGCAAGTCTAATGTGACCTTGCTTTTGGCTTTCTTGCGTTTTTTCAGCATTTTCGGATTGTTATTATTGCTGATAAACCCGATTATTTCCCGAAAAACAGTGGAAACGGTTAAAACGCCTTTGCCTATTATTATTGACAATTCAGCATCTATTAAAGATTTGAAAGCTTCTACATCGGCAATGGAAGTCTT
>JAYURX010000186.1:0-1853 GCA_043755965.1 Flavobacterium sp.
TGAACTTCGTGTAGCCGATGTCGGAATTCGTGAAGCGACCATTCTCGGACAAGGAATCGGAATGGCAATGCGTGGTTTACGACCAATTGCCGAAATTCATTATTTAGATTATTTATTATATGCCATTCAAATCATGAGTGATGACTTGGCAACACTACAATACAGAACACAAGGCAGGCAAAAAGCGCCTTTAATCATCAGAACACGAGGACACCGACTGGAAGGAATCTGGCATTCGGGTTCACCAATGGGAATGATTATCAATGCGATTCGCGGCATTCACGTTTTAGTGCCGAGAAACATGACGAAAGCGGCTGGTTTTTATAACACTTTGTTAGAAACCGATGAACCGGCTTTAGTAATAGAATGTTTGAACGGTTATCGTTTAAAAGAAAAAATGCCAACCAATTTAGGGGATTTCAAAACACCAATCGGAGTGGTAGAAACCATCAAAACCGGTAGTGACATTACTATAGTTTCTTATGGCTCAACACTTAGAATTATAGAACAAGCAGCAAAAGAATTACTGGAAGTTGGTATTGATGTAGAAATTATCGATGCGCAATCGTTGTTGCCATTTGACATCAAAAAAGACTGCGTAAAATCAGTTATGAAAACAAACCGCTTGTTAGTCATTGATGAAGATGTTCCTGGTGGCGCATCTGCTTATATTTTGCAGCAAATCATTGACGAGCAAAAAGCATATAACCATTTAGACAGCCAGCCGCAAACACTGACAGCAAAAGCACACCGACCGGCTTACGGAACGGATGGAGATTATTTTTCAAAACCATCTGTAGAAGATGTCTTTGAAAAAGTTTATGCGATTATGCACGAAGCAAAACCGGATAAATTTCCTAGTCTTTACTAATACTAAAAATTATGCAACCCAAAGAACTACTTGATCTCGCAGAAACCTTCGGGAGTCCGTTATATGTTTATGATGCGGATAAAATTGAGTCACAATACAAAAGACTGACTACGGCTTTCGCCAAAGTAGAAAAACTTCGTATTAATTATGCGATGAAAGCATTGTCAAATATTTCCATTCTAAAACTCTTGAAGAATATGGGTTCCGGATTGGACACTGTTTCTATCCAGGAAGTACTGCTTGGTTTGCATGCTGGTTTTACTCCCGATAAAATCATTTTTACACCGAACGGGGTTTCCTTTGAAGAGATTGAAGAAGTCGCTAAGATGGGCGTCCAAATCAATATTGACAATCTTTCTATTTTGGAGCATTTTGGTGCCAAATATCCCAAAGTTCCCGTTTGTATCCGTATTAATCCACATGTTATGGCGGGTGGAAATGAGAACATTTCTGTTGGGCATATTGATAGTAAATTTGGGATTTCCATTTATCAGATTCCACATGTGCTGCGTATTGTAGAAAATACCAAAATGAACATCAACGGCATTCACATGCATACCGGTTCTGATATTTTGGACATTGAAGTGTTTTTGTATGCTTCGGAAATCCTTTTTGATACGGCCAAACAATTTAAGGATTTGGAATTCCTTGATTTTGGTTCCGGATTTAAAGTGCCTTATAAAAAAGATGATATCGAAACCAATATCGAAGAATTGGGGAAAAAGCTAACCAAACGATTTTTAGCATTCGAAAAAGAATATGGTCGTGAACTGACATTGGCTTTCGAGCCCGGAAAATTCCTGGTAAGTGAAGCAGGTTATTTTTTAGCCAAAGTAAATGTCGTAAAACAAACCACATCAACTGTTTTTGCCGGAATTGACAGTGGCTTCAACCATTTAATCCGTCCGATGTTTTATGGCTCACAGCACAGCATTGAAAACATATCTAAACCAAAAGGCAAAGAGCGTTTTTACACGGTTGT
>JAYURX010000187.1:0-4287 GCA_043755965.1 Flavobacterium sp.
CTTTTTATGCTCCAGGAAACCTTTCAAGTCTTCAAAATGTTCTTTAACGCGTTTGTTTCCAAATTCGAAAACCTTCGTTGCCAATCCGTCAAGAAAATCCCTGTCATGCGAAACCAGAATCAGTGTTCCGTCAAAATCTTTCAAAGCGTCCTTAATAATATCTTTTGTCTTCATGTCCAAATGGTTAGAAGGCTCGTCAAGGATCAATAAGTTAACTGGTTCCAGTAATAACTTAATCATTGCCAAACGTGTTTTTTCTCCGCCCGAAAGCACTTTCACCTTCTTCTGAATATCATCGCCATGGAACATGAATGCGCCCAAAATATTCTTGATTTGAGTTCGAACATCACCAACCGCAATATTGTCAATTGTTTCAAAAATGGTTGCATTTTCATCTAATAGTGATGCTTGGTTTTGGGCAAAATAGCCAATTTGAGAATTGTGTCCAACCTCAACATTCCCACTATCGATTCCGATTTCCTTCATAATCGCTTTAATCATCGTCGATTTGCCTTCCCCGTTTTTACCAACGAAAGCCACTTTCTGACCACGCTCAATAACCATATTGGCATCCTTAAAAATCAAATGGTTCCCGTATGATTTCTCCAAATCACGAACAATAACAGGATACTGCCCGGAACGGACAGATGGCGGGAATTTCAATTTCAGTGCAGAAGTATCGATTTCATCCACTTCGATTGGAACAATTTTTTCTAACATTCTAACTCGCGATTGAACAGCATCTGTTTTTGAAAAAGTACCTCGGAAACGATCTATAAAAGCTTGATTATCGGCTATAAATTTCTGTTGCTCGTCATAGGCTTTTTGCTGGTGAACCCTTCTGTCTTTTCTCAACTCTAAATAATGCGAATATTTTGCTTTGTAATCATAGATTCTTCCCATTGTTACTTCAATGGTACGATTGGTAATATTATCAACAAACGCACGGTCGTGGGAAATTACCATAACGGCTTTCGCCTGATTAATCAAGAAATCCTCTAACCACTGAATACTATCCATATCCAGGTGATTCGTTGGTTCATCCAGCAAAATCAAATCGGGTTGTTTTAAAAGAATTTTAGCCAACTCAATACGCATTCTCCATCCACCGGAAAACTCAGAAGTGGGACGGTCAAAATCTTCACGAACAAATCCCAATCCTTTCAACACCTTTTCAATCTCAGCCTCGTAGTTGACTTCTTCAATCGAATAGTATTTCTCACTCACCTCCGACACGCGTTCAATCAGCTTCATATACGCATCGCTTTCATAATCGGTACGAATCGTTAATTGCTCATTGATTTCGTCAATTTCATCTCTCATTTTGAAAACAGCAGCAAATGCTTTTGACGCTTCTTCCATTACCGTACAATTGTCTGCAGCCAGCAAATGCTGTGGCAAATAAGCAATTACGGCTTCTTTGGGAGCAGAAATTGCACCACGCGAAGGCTTGTTTTCTCCGGCTACAATCTTTAGCAGCGTCGATTTACCAGCGCCGTTTTTACCCATAAGGGCAATTTTATCGGTTTCATTGATGGCAAAAGTTACCTCGCTAAAAAGAGTGGTGCCGCCAAATTCAACGGCTATGTCATTAACAGTAATCATTTAGATTGCTAGATTATTAGATTGTTAGACTTCTTAGATTTTTTGAAGGTGCAAAGATAGTTTAAATACCCAATTTGAAAATGAAATAATTTTAATAACAATAACGTTGTAATTGGTTCATAACCATTTTGAGTCTTTCCTATCCAAAAAGAAATGGTTACTTTTAAACTGCAATTCAGAATAAAAAGTTTGTATGCCATTACTAGACTATAGTTTCCTTTCCAAAATTTTGCCAAAAGCCAAGATTAAAAAAGGTTTTAGAAAGGCAAAAAAATCCTATTTGAACCGAGTCCGGCTGGCTACTTCATTGTTCTTTTTCGGAATGGGATTTTGTTTTGCGACTTGGGCAAGCCGAATCCCGGATATTAAATCGATGCTTCAGTTAAGCGAAGCCGGATTGGGGACATTACTCTTTGCCTTGCCAATAGGACAGCTGGTGGGCATGCCTATTTCGGGTAAGATTGTGACTAAATATGGAAGCCGGAATATTTCAATTCTAGGGCTTTTGCTATATGCTTTTTTCCTTACGTTGTTGGGGTTAGCTACCGTAAAATGGGAATTAGCCATTGGTTTATTCCTGTTTGGTTTCTTTGGGAATTTCTGCAATATTGCTGTGAATACACAAGGCGTACATACGCAACAGCTTTTTGAAAAACCAATTGTAGGTTCATTTCATGGCTCATGGAGTTTGGCTGGTTTTTTTGGGGCACTGTTGAGTTTAGTAATGCTTGCATTGGAGATGAGTCCGGTGCAGCATTTCCTGATTGCCTTTGTTATAATCGTATTGATTGTGGTGTTCAATTATAAATTTATCGTCAAAACCAAAGTAAAACAGCAGGAAGAACAAGCTGGTTATTCCTTTTTCAAAAATCCTGACCCGACTTTGATTTGGCTTGGCATTATTTGTTTTTGCTGTATGGCAAGCGAAGGAATTATGTTTGATTGGAGTGGCGTTTACTTTAAGGAAATTGTAAAAGCACCAGGTGTTTTGGTCGTTTTGGGTTACACAACCTTTATGATTAGCATGGCTTCAGGACGGTTTTTGAGTGATTATTTGGTACATAAATTTGGGAACAAAAAAGTACTTCTCATTAGCGGTATTGTAATTTCAGTTGGTTTATACAGCGCCGTTTTATTTCCTTACCTAGTTCCTTGTACAATAGCGTTTATGATGGTTGGTTTTGGTGTTTCCAATGTGGTTCCTATCATATTTAATGTGGCAGGAAACAACGAAAAAGTACCAACTGGCATTGCTCTGACCATTGTTTCGAGTATTAGTTTCCTTGGGTTTTTGATTGGCCCGCCGTTGATTGGCTTTATTGCAGAGTTGACAAATTTAAAATACTCCTTTGCAATTATTGGAATTTTTGGAATATTTATTACCGTATTGGTTAGCCGATTGAAGATTTTTAAGTAGCTAATTCATGAAAATAGCATCATCCAACTCAACATATTTTGTGTATTTCAAAGTTTGTGTATCCAGCAGATACAAGTTGCCAAAATAGCATCCCAAAAGATAACACGAATTTAATTCGCCTGATTTTTTAACTTGGATTTCAAAATTATTAATGATGTAAATATTTTCAAAAGTAATAGGATTTCCTATATTAGTTCCCTTTTCGTATTCCCAGGTAGCATCCATTCTGCCGGGTAAAAACATAAACCGGTCGAGAAGAAACACGAAAAGAAAAAAAGGCAATATCCCGATTATTTTTTTCATCTAAATACTCAATCTAAACTCTTCAATCACAGGATGCGCTTTGCCAAAATCAATTTCCTGAATGAATAATTCTACTGCTTTTGCGGTTTGAATACTTGGCAAAACATTCGCCTGGTTATTATTTCTAATGACTACGTTGATATCCGATTCTTCCAATTTTTCCTTTAAGCCAGCTGCCAGAACTTCTTCTCCTGAAAATATTTTTATTAAGCCCATGTTTTACTGTTTATGGTTTTTTGTTTGTAGTTAATTCTTTGTACTGATCACTGCTCCCGAAACTTCGGGATGCCAACTGAACACTAATCTTCCTCCATTTCGAAGAAAAGTGGTTCAATCATTATTTTATCTGCAAGCGATTCTACTCTTTCGGTTATTTGTGAGCAGAAGAACAAACGTTGTGTTTTTTCAATACTATTGGACAGGCGAAGAACAACAGCATCCATTCTACTTCTGAATAAAACATCAGCGTCATCAACAATCATCAACTTAATGGTATTGCTGTTAAATCCGGCCGATGAAAACATGGCGTTGATTTTATTGGGTGTTCCAATTAAAATATCCAATCCCATGGAAACAACATTCTTATCATAATCGATATCGCCTTTATCATGAACTCCCAAAATACTCAAATCGGTATAAGTGCCATATTTTAAAAATAGCTCTTCCATTTCCAACACTTTTTCCTTGTTTTCAACAATGATTAAGGCTCTGGTGCTTTCGTCTAAAGTTTTTTCTAATTTCTGTATGACATTTAAAACAATTGTAGTTGTTTTTCCAGTTCCTCCAGCTGATTGAATTACCACATCAGCGCCACTTTTGATTGTAGAAAATGTTTCCTGTTGCATTTCATTTGCTTCGGTCAGACCGTTTTCTATGAGTGCTTTTTGGAGGTTTGGGTTTATTTTTTTTAAGTTCATTTTTTTTAGTTGTCGGTTGTCAGTTGTCAGTTGTCGGATAAATCC
>JAYURX010000188.1:0-4279 GCA_043755965.1 Flavobacterium sp.
AGTTCGAGTTGCTCAGGTAACAGGCGGAAACTCATGCGGTGGTATTTGGTTGTGCCATATTTTCTAATGGCTTCCCGATGTTCCATAGTTGGATAACCTTTATTCTGTTTCCAGTTATACATTGGAAATTCTTCGTGAATGGTACACATGTATTCGTCTCTATACGTTTTTGCCAGGACTGAGGCAGCAGCTATGCTCATAAATTTACTGTCTCCCTGTATGATGGTCGAATATGGGATGTTGTTTATTTCCTTAAACCTATTCCCGTCCACTATTATATAATGAGGTGTTGGATTCAGTTTGTCAATGCAATGGTGCATCGCTCTTATAGAAGCGTTTAAAATGTTTATTTCATCTATAACACCCGAATCGAGATGGGTTACAGAAAAACAAATTGCCTTACTTTCGATTAATGGTTTTAGCTGTTCACGTATTTTTTCCGAAAGTTGTTTTGAATCATTCAATAATTCCAATTCAAAGCCATGTGGTAGAATTACAGCGGCAGCGGTAACCGGACCCGCGAGGCAGCCTCTGCCGGCTTCGTCAGTCCCGCATTCAATATCAAAATCTGAGAACCTAAATTGAAGCATTTAAATTTTTCTACAAAAATATAAAAATGACGCAACCCTTCAAACACATTTGTATCATATTCCCGAGTTAAGAAAACTAACAGAAAACATTAACACTTAATCAAACTATTATTTACTGTTAATATTTGGTTAATTAATAAATAATTAAGAAGTTTGCAGAATAACTAACTCAAAAAAAATTAATATGAGATCGAAGTTCAAATGGATTTTTACGCTATTATTGGCGTTATCAATGCAGTTTTCGTTTGCACAAGAGAAAACTGTAACGGGTGTTGTTTCGGATAATTCTGGACCAGTACCTGGTGCAAATGTTGTTGTTAAAGGGACAACTAGAAGTACACAAACAGATTTTGATGGAAAATATTCCATTAAAGCAAAAGCAGGAGAAGTTCTTGTAATTTCTTATGTTGGTGCGTCTGACGCTACGGTTACCGTTGGCGCAGCAAACAACGTTAACGTTAAACTTCAGGAAGGAGTTAAACTTACTGAAGTTGTAATTCAGGGGTACAGAGACGTAAGTAAAAAAACCGCTGTAACTGCACAGTCTACTGTGAGTGCCAGAACAATTGAAAACCGACCAAATGCTAATGCTATTAATACATTGCAAGGGCAGCTGGCGGGTGTTAACATTACGGCAAGCACAGGTCAGCCTGGCGCTAAATCAACAGTTGTTATTAGAGGTATCGGTAGTTATAATGGGAATAGCGATCCTTTATATGTAATTGATGGTTTTCCTTCAAACAGTGACAACTTTAGATCGATAAATCCTAACGATATTGCATCTGTGGATGTTTTGAAAGATGCCGCAGCACTTTCGGAATATGGTTCAAGGGGATCCAATGGAGTAATTGTTATTAGAACTAGAAAAGGAAAATTTGGTGAATCAAAAACTACTTTTAGATATTCCACTACCTATGGAGTAAGTGATTTACAAACACCTGACTACAACTATGCAAATGCAAGAGAGTTGTTGAGAATTGAAAGAAATCAGGGTATTGGTAGAGGAGCTCTTAATCCGGCTACGGGTGATGCTTTTACAGATGCTGAGATTGCGGCCTATAATGTTGATACGAACTGGGTTGATGTTTTCTTTAACAAAGGAATAAGCACTAGTAACAACTTAAGTATTGAAAACAGTTCTAAAAACATTAATTCCTTTACTTCGGTTAGTTATTTTGACCAGCAAGGGGTGCTGAAAACTACCAACTTAAAGAGATTTACAGTTAGAAACAATCTAAATGGACAATCTCCTAATGAGAGACTAAAATATTCGGTTAATACCGCTTTTGGATATTCTAAAAATAATGAGGCTACCAACTTAGGTGGTGGCGCAATTAATAGAAACTACGTTTTAGGAGCCTATATTTCTGCACCATACATATCTCCTGCTGAGTATACCGGTTCACAAGATGTATTTGATTTGTATCAATCAGATGGTACCTTACTGTATACGCCATTGTTTTTGTTAGATAAATTAGAAACGTACTATAATTTAACTGAGGAAACCAGAATTGATGTTACAACGGAACTTTCTTATAAATTGTCTACTGATTTTACTGCCAGAGTAAGAACAGGTGGTCAATTGTTAACTAACAGATTCGTTCAGGCAGAGTTTCCGGTTTCATTTAACGGTTTAATTTTCGCTCCGGCGGATAATATTACTGGTTTTGAAGATATTAATCAAAGAAGAGAGTTTTTATTTAATAATCTTTTTCAATTGGAATATGACAAGACATTTGGTAAACATACCATCAATTTAGTTGGTAGTACGGAATACAACCATTCAAGATTACATATTAACAACTTTAGACAAAGAGGTTTGAACCCTCTATTGTTTGTTCCGAATACCGGAGCAGGGTATGTAGCGGATACCGGTGCCAATGATTTCCACGTTCCGAGAATCTCGGCATCTCAAGTAAGAGTTGATTTAATTTCTTATTTTGCTTCCTTTGATTATGACTACAACAAGAGATTTGGTTTTGTTGCCTCGGGAAGAAGAGATTCATCTAGTAGATTCCAAACTTCCGTGACAAATAGCGAAATCTTTTGGTCATTAGGAGGAAGATGGAATTTAGAAGAAGAAAGCTTTTTAAAATCTATCGACGCCATAAAAGTATTGAAACTTAGAGGTTCTATTGGTACGATTGGTAATCAAAGAATTGTTAATGGAAGTATTTATAACGGTGTTAACCCTCCAGGGTTTGCGGATACCTATGCCGGTTCTAATAATGCGTATAATAATGGACAGGGTTATGATATTAGTTTTGGATACTCAGGACTGAAATGGGAAACTACAAAACAGTATAACTTTGGTGTGGACTTTGAATTATTTAAAAATAGTCGATTGAGAGGTTCTCTTGAACACTATAACAAAAAAACGATAAATGTGTATTTAGATCAGCCTCTGTCTCCTTCTACAGGAACACCATTCCTTAGGGTTAATTCTGATGCATATATTACAAACAAAGGATATGAAGCTACTTTGGCGTTTGATGTTGTAAAAAATGCTGACTTCTCACTAACCCTGAATGCTAACGGTGCCTATAATAAAAACACCATAGATGGGATTAGGGTTAATGATGGAATTATTTCAGAGGGCACAACCAACCAATCACAAAATGGTAATCCGGTTGGAGAGTTTTTTGTTTATCCTTATTTAGGGGTTAATCCTGTAAATGGAGAATTATTGTTCGAGGATATCAACGGCAATCCAACAGAATTGCCAACATCGGCTGATAAGAGAGCTACCGGTAAAACCTCTACCCCACTTTATCAAGGTGGTTTTGGGTTTGATTTAGATTACAAAGGGTTCTTCCTAAGTACACTATTTACTTATGCGTTTGAGGTTTATAGATTTGATTATGACTTGGAAAATTTATATGATCCGGACAATATTGGCCAATTTAATGTAACAAGTGATTTAGCTAATGGGTGGACTGCAACTAATACAAATACTAATGTTCCTTCAACAACTGCTGGTAACGATGGTTTGGATGATGAATCTGATAGATTCCTAAAGGACGCTTCTTATATCCGATTGAGAAATATCAAGATTGGTTATAAATTTCCTAAAAAATTCTTAGAAAAAACTTTCTTTACAGATGTTGCTATAACATTGCAAGGGGAAAATTTATATAACTTCACCAATTGGGAAGGTTTTGATCCGGAAAGTGATAGAGATTTTGATGTTTATCAATATCCAACACCAAAGCAGGTTACCTTTGGTTTAGACTTGAAATTTTAATTTAAATTGTTATAAAAATGAAAAAAATAATTGTTTTATTTGTATTCACCAGCTTATTCCTTACATCGTGTGATGAGGAATTGTTGACGCCTTTTACACCAGGTGCTTTAACAGATGATATCGCTATCCAGACTTCTACCGATTTAAGAAGGCTAATGAACAGTTCTTATGCGCTTATGACCAATCGTGAGGAGCAAGTTTTTACTTCTGTATTTACAGACGAAGTTGGTATTGGATATGCTAATGGAGGTCAGGGTCTTTCCGATAACTGGATCTTTGTTGTGAACCAAACATCTGCGTCACCGAACTCTATCTGGAATCGTGCATATTATGCGTTATCACGACTTAATCGTGTAATTACTTATGCCGACAGATTAACGCCTGTTGATGCTGCCGATGCTGAAGCTATTGCCAGGATTAAAGCAGAGGCATTAGTGTCTAGGGC
>JAYURX010000189.1:0-1846 GCA_043755965.1 Flavobacterium sp.
GCAAGGAGCAAATAAAGACAGAATGGTTGATTTTCTTAATACTACAGTAGACGTATTAATCAAAAAACAGTTAGATAACAAAAATAAATTTGCCGAAAACACTATAAATTTCATTGATGAGACATTGGGATCAATGGAAAAACAATTAAAAAATTCAGGTGATGAATTAAAGGATTTTGGCAAAAACAACAACATACTAGATATTGAAGAGGGAGGGACAAGCTTTAAAAATCAATTGTTGGATTATGATGGACAAAAAGAAGCGGTAGAAAGAAAAATAGCGTATCTAAATTCATTAAAAAATTATTTAAAGAACAGTGTAGATTTCTCAAAATTACCTGCGCCAACTGTTGCCGGAATTGAAGAGCCTAACATAAACACCAATGTGGCCAAAATTATCACATTATCGATACAGCGTTCAGAATTAGCCTATTCTGTAAAAGGTTCATTCTCTTACGAAAGACTTGACAATGAAATACAATCGGTAAAAAAAGTATTGCTTGAAAATGAGTCTACCTATAGGAATTCCCTATTGTATGACTTAAATATTGCCAATCAAAAAATTGCAAAAATTGAAAGTGAAATCAGCAGGCTTCCGGAAAATAAACAAGAATGGTTAAAGTTATCCAGAAAGTATAATTTAAGTGATAATATCTATAATACATTTTTACAAAAAAGAAGTGAAGCATCAATAGTTAAAGCCGCTAATTTACCTGACATCCAGGCTATTGACCCAGCTAAAGATGTGGGCGGCGGATTATTGGGGCCAAAAACCAGTGTAAACTATGTCTTAGCTTTTTTTATGGGATTATTAATACCATTGGTATTGGTATTCTTTATCTTCTTTATCAGTAATACAGTTCAAAACATTGAAGATATTTCTGCTCAAACCCAATTACCGTTAATAGGTATTGTTGGGGTTAAACATTCAGAAAGTAATTTATCAGTTTTTGAAAGACCAAAATCAGCCCTCTCAGAATCTTTTAGGGCAATTCGTTCCTCGTTACAGTTTTTATATAAAAAACAAAATATTGATGGATCCAAAACGCTTATGCTGACATCATCAGTCAGTGGTGAAGGAAAAACATTCTGTTCCTTAAATATTGCAACAGTGTTTGCACTTAGTGAAAAGAAGACTATCATTCTGGGATTGGACTTAAGAAAACCAAAAATATTTGATGATTTTAATATCCAGAATGAACTTGGTGCTGTCAATTTTTTAATAGGACAAAAAACATTGGACGAGGTTATTCAAAAAACGCATATCCCTTATCTTGATGTTATAACATCCGGACCAATTCCGCCCAATCCTTCCGAGTTAATCCTTGGAGATTCCATGAGAGAGTTGATGGAGCAATTAAGAGGAAAGTATGACTATATTATACTGGATACGCCGCCAGTTGGGTTAGTTTCTGATGCATTGGAATTATCCCAGTTTTGTGATGTTACGCTATATGTCATACGCCAGAATTTCACCAAGAAAGAAATGTTGACGCTATTAAATAACAGAACCAAACGGGGTGAACTTATCAATGTGAGCATCATATTTAATGGCTATGAAAATAAGGCGAAATATGGTGTGGGTTACGGCTACGGCTACGGCTATGGTTACGGCTACGGCTATGGTTATGGAAGTGGTTACCATGAAGAAGAAGTGCCGAAGGAATTTTTTGCTAAGCTGAAATATCAAATATTGAAAAAATTCAGGAATGACAGTAAATAAAACAACAATATTAATTACTGGTGGTGCCGGATTTATCGGGACTAATTTGTGTGAATATTTTTTATCAAAAGGATATTTTGTTGTTTGCCTTGATAATTTTTCTACTGGACATAGACATAATAT
>JAYURX010000190.1:0-1836 GCA_043755965.1 Flavobacterium sp.
ATTGATGGCAACGGTTGTGCTGTCAATATTAAATTCTTCGCAAACATTTATAAACTGAGGATCTACGGGAATTTTTTCTTCGTATAAATTACAGCCAACTTTTGACTGCTTACAAATATGGATAATCTCGGAAGACAAACCATCCGAAATATCAATCATTGCTGTTGGTTTTACTTCTAATTTTTCTAAAAGCTCGCGAACATCTGTTCGTGCTTCCGGTTTTAATTGACGTTCTATTAAATAAGTATACGCATCCAAATCGGGTTGATTTTGTGGATTTACCTGAAACACTTGTTTTTCGCGTTCTAAAACTTGCAATCCCATATAAGCCGAGCCTAAATCGCCGGTAACGACCAATAAATCACCATTATTTGCGCCATCTCTATAAACAATATCTTCTTCATTGGCTTCGCCAATAGCGGTTATGGAAATAATTAAACCTTTTTGTGATGAAGTAGTGTCGCCACCAATAACATCTACACTGTAAATTTTCGAAGCCAAAGCAATTCCATCAAATAATTCCTCTAAAGCTTCCAACGGAAAACGGTTTGAAACGGCAACAGAAACCGTAATTTGTGTTGGTTTAGCATTCATCGCGCAAATATCAGATACATTAACCACGACAGCTTTATAACCCAAATGACGTAAAGGCATATATGACAAATCAAAATGGACTCCTTCAATCAACAAATCGGTAGAAACAACAACTCTTTTGTCCTTAAAATCCAACACTGCAGCATCATCGCCAATACTTTTTAGCGTAGACGGTTGTTTCACTTCAAAATTTTTTGTCAAATGATCAATCAAACCAAATTCGCCCAATTGGGAAAGTGAAGTTCGTTGTGGAGATTTATCTTCTAACATATTTGCTGAATTTTAGGTTGCAAAGTTACAAAGTTTTTTAACTACAATTTGCATAGATTCTCACTGATTATTCGGAACTTTATAAGAATAAATTCTTATAATGAAATCACACCCAGTCATAACACTAACTATTAATCCATCATTGGATAAAAGCACTCGTTTTACAGG
This sequence comes from Flavobacterium sp., assembly GCA_043755965.1. Classification (GTDB taxonomy): domain Bacteria; phylum Bacteroidota; class Bacteroidia; order Flavobacteriales; family Flavobacteriaceae; genus Flavobacterium. Next base: position 1,033 of record JAYURX010000190.1, read on the forward strand.
ATTAATTGCGGAGCAGAAAATACGTTGCGAAAAACCGCGTTACGATGCTGGAGGTGGCGGAATCAATGTTTCTAAAGCCATCGCAAGATTAGGAGGCCGTTCGCTTTGTGTCTTTACTTCAGGCGGTTCTGCAGGAAAAATGCTGGAAGAACTAATCCAAAAAGAAGGTATTGAAAACAAAGCCATACCAACAAAAAACTGGACACGAGAGAATTTTATAGCCTTTGAAACCGAGTCAAAAGCACAATATCGCTTTGGTTTTCCGGGGAATGAATTGTTTGATGATGAAAAAGAGGCAGTAATTGAAACCATACAAAAAACAAGCGCCAATTTTTTGGTCATCAGCGGAAGTTTGAATGAAGGTTTGCCTATAAATTTCTACCAAAAAATAGCCCAAACAGCAAAATCTTCCGGAATAAAAGTAATCGTTGACACTTCAGGTGAAGCCTTGCGAAAAGTGCTGGAAATCGGAGTCTATTTGGTCAAACCCAATATCGGAGAATTAGCAAAACTAATTGGCGTTGAACGATTAGAACAAAGCGAAGTAGAAAAAGCCGCCAAAACACTAGTTGAAAATGGAAGCGCAGAAATAATAGTCGTTTCTCTCGGAGCGAAAGGGGCCATTTTAGTTACCAAAGACCTAACCGAATTTATTCCGGCTCCCAAAGCTGAAAAGAAAAGCACTGTCGGTGCAGGAGATAGTATGGTTGGCGGCATGGTTTGGGCATTGTCACAAAACAAATCGCTGAAAGAAGTCATTCATTGGGGCGTTTCCTGCGGCACAGCAGCGACGATGAATGAAGG
>JAYURX010000191.1:0-1833 GCA_043755965.1 Flavobacterium sp.
GTATAGCGGTAATAATTGAAAATAGCGAAAGCAATGGCTCCATTTCGGTGAATTTCCTCAAAAGTGATTTCCCATTCGTTGTGACACTCTTCACCATTCATCGTTACCATTGGATACAAGGCAGCACCATTTTTAAACCCTAATTTCTCAGCATTTTCAATTGCCTTATCCAAATGATTGTAACGGTACGCCAATAGATTTCTGGCTACTTGTTGGTCTTTGGTCGCCATGTAAAAAGGGATGCAATAGGCTTCCGTGTCCCAATAGGTTGAACCGCCATATTTTTCGCCGGTAAATCCTTTTGGACCAATATTTAATCGGGAATCTTTACCTAAATAGGTTTGATTTAAATGGAAAATATTGAAACGTATTCCCTGTTGCGCTTTCACATCGCCATCAATGGTGATGTCGCTCATTTCCCAGATTTTTGCCCAGGAAGCAATTTGGTCATTCAATAATTTGTCGTAACCAATTGATAATGCTTTTGCAATTACATTTTGAGCGGCAACCTGTGTGTTTTCGTGATTCATTGAAACGGTATAGCCACCCAGTTTTTGTATGGTAGCAGTTTGGCCTTTTGTAGCGGAAACTTCATACGTAAACTGAACCTTGTCTTTAGAAGCTTCAACATGTGATGGAGAAAGATTCAGGTTTTTAGCATCAAGCAAGAGGGTGTTTTGCATGAAAGTGGTAGCCGTAAAATGTGTTTTGAAAGTACGGGCCGTTACAAATGCTTCATTGCCAGAATTTTTCACGTCTAATGGTTCCCAGAATTTTTCTTCCCAGTTGGCGTCTTCGTTATGAACTCCTGCATCTACATAAGGTTTGAAAGTTATTTTAGCATCTTTATTTAGAGGCGTAATTTCGTAGTTGATAACACCAACTTCATCCAAATCCAGCGAAAGAAAACGACATACGTTTACTGAGATTTGAGTTCCATTTTGTAGCGTTGCTTCAAAGGAACGGTGATAAATTCCTTCTTTCATATTCAGCTCACGGCGGAAGTTATTCACTTCTTTGCAGGCAGCTAAATCTAAATTTTCGCCATTGATTTCGATATTGATTCCAATCCAGTTTGGGGCATTCAGTACTTTAGCAAAATATTCGGGATAGCCGTTTTTCCACCAGCCCACTTTGGTTTTATCCGGATAATACACACCAGCGATATAACTTCCCTGGAATGTTTCTCCTGAGTAGGATTCTTCAAAATTGGCGCGTTGTCCCATGGCACCGTTTCCGATGCTGAATAAGCTTTCGGAGGATTTAACTTGTTCTAAATCAAATCCTTCTTCTATGATTGACCAGTTGTCTGGTTTGATATAATCTTGATTCATTTTATTTTCCTTTTATCATTCAATTTTAGTTTATAAACGCTTCAATAAAAGAAGTATCCATAAAGGTAAAATCTTTAAAATTGTATTTTGCTTCCTTTAGAATTCTCTCATCACCAATTCCAATACTGGTCATATTTGCGATATTAGCAGCCTGAATTCCGGCGACAGAGTCTTCAAAAACCATTGAATTCTCGTTGGTTGCATTTAGTAATTTTGCAGCGCTGAGAAAAACTTCCGGGTCCGGTTTGGCATTGGTTACGTCATTTCCATCTACAATGGCATCGAACAAATGTAAAATCTTTACTTTTTCTAAGATTGGCCGGGCATTTTTACTTGCCGAACCTAAGCCGATTAATTGATTTTTTTCTTTAATAAACTCTAAAATATTGAGAACGCCGGGGAGAATTTCTGTTTCGTCCATGTGTTCAATATAGGAGAGATAATCTTCATTTTTTTGGGTAAGCCATTTGTTTTTGTTTTCTTCTGAAGCTTCAATATT
>JAYURX010000192.1:0-4244 GCA_043755965.1 Flavobacterium sp.
GAAGGAATGGACAGGACGCACAATCCTGAATTTACCGCAATGGAAATTTATGTAGCCTACAAAGACTACAATTGGATGATGGAAATGACCGAAAACCTTTTGGAATATTGTGCCAATGAAGTAAACGGAACTACCGAAGCAACTTTTGGTGAACACAAAGTAAACTTCAAAGCACCTTATGCAAGGGTTACTATGACCGATGCCATCAAACAATTTACAGGTTTTGATATTTCGGGTAAAACAGAAGACGAACTGTTTGAAGCAGCAAAATCCATGCATATTGAAGTGGATGAAACCATGGGTAAAGGAAAACTGATTGACGAAATTTTCGGCGCTAAGTGCGAAGGAAACTTTATTCAGCCAACCTTTATTATGGATTATCCAAAGGAAATGTCGCCGTTATGTAAAGAACATAGAGACAATCCCGAATTGACAGAGCGTTTTGAATTAATGGTTTGCGGAAAAGAAATTGCCAATGCTTATTCAGAATTAAATGACCCTATTGACCAACGAGGTCGTTTTGAAGCACAAATGGCTTTGGCAGAAAAAGGAGACGACGAAGCAAATGGAATTATAGATGAAGACTTTTTACGAGCGTTAGAATATGGAATGCCACCAACTTCAGGGTTGGGAATTGGAATGGACCGATTGATAATGTTCTTAACCAATAATCCTTCTATTCAGGAAGTGCTTTTCTTCCCGCAAATGCGTCCGGAGAAAAAACAAGTAGAATTAACTGACGACGAAAAACTTATTATTGGATTACTAAAAGCAGAAAATAATCAACCTATCGCGCAGCTTAAAGATAAGTCAGCGTTGAGCGGAAAAAAATGGGATGCCGCCATGAAAGGTTTGGCAAAACACGGTTTAACCAAAGTCGTCGTTGACGGAGAAAATAAAACAGTTGTTCTCAATTAATCTAATTTTTTGAATATCTGTAAATTAACGTTAAAATCTGCCAGTACTTGGCAGATTTTTCTATTTTTGCCGCACACAAAAAAATAAGTGCTATTATGAAAAAATTGAGCTATTTAGCTATGTTACTAATCGGGTTGTATTCCGGTGAAATCCAAAGTCAAACTTTTACATGGGGAAATCCATTTCCATCGTCTAACGAAAGTGAAGCAACAGTTCAGCATTACATTTCGGGTTCTGCCGTTTATCAAATCAACATCCGTTACAATGAGAAAATTTTCAACAAGGAAATCAACGTGAACGCACTCGATCTTGATAAACTGAATAAAATAAAAAGCATCGATTTATCTACAAAACAGCCTGTAATGGGTATGGCAACAAGTTCTAACCTGAAACTATTTCAGGAAAGTGGTGTAAACTTTATTCTCTTTATGGATGATTTCAATACTAAAACAAAAGAAAGGGAATTATTTTATATACGGGTAAATATTGAAACAGGCACAAAATCGGCTCCTGTATTAATTACCAAGATGCCAACCCGAAATTCAAACTATTATATTACACAGTCGGATAACAAACAATTTTATGGTGTGGTTAAAATGTTTTCTTTTGACAAAAAAACAAATGAAAAAATCAATGCAGTTATTTTTGATAAAGATTTAAAAGTGGCTGGTGAAATTAGTTATGAAACACCATATATCAATAAAACACAAGATGCCGGGAAATTTTATGTAAGCAATCAGGGAAATATGTTCATTGTAAAAGTTGTAGACCCTGCCAAGGAAAAATCTTTCAGAACTCTTTATTTTTGGGATAAAAGCAAACAGGCAATGACAGAAACCTCATTAAAATTCGATAATGATTATCAATTCCATTTATATAAAGGGCACTTCTTAAATAACGATTTCTATCTTCATGCATTATATACCCGAATTGGCTCAAAAGGAGTACAAGTGTATGGAGGAAACTCTCCTGTAAATGGTTTCCTTGCTGCAAAATTCAATAAGGATGGAGAAAAAATCTACATTGAAAGAAACGAGACTAAAGAAATTGCAAGTTTAATGATGAAGGATTTTGTATTTGACGGAATGAAAACCTGGTTTTTTGGAGATGAGATGTTTATTGACAAAAAATCAAAGCCAACGGTTCCTGGCCAGCCCTTCAGTTTTGAATACAACTACACCTATTCTAACGATGCCATTGTTTTTGGAAAAATTGATAATGAAACCGGAAAATTGGAATGGTATAAAGAAATTCCCTTTAGTGAAGAAAAAACAATGAATGACGATGGCCGCTTTCTTTCTTATTTGTATTTTATAAAAAACAATCAGCTGACATTTTTATACAACGACACGCAAAAAACAATGTTGGGCAAAAGAGCCTATAACGACCGTTTTATAACCATCGAAACCTATGATGACAGAGGCAATCCCGTTTCAAAAAGCCTTATTCCTGATAATGGCCTGGAGTTAACATACATTCCACAGTATGATACTGTGAGCGAAAATTTTGATTTAGACACTTCTGTAAATGTCTATGTTCAGGATGGGAAATACATAGTAAGAGGCAAATCGCCTTCTAACGAAAAATACGGATACCTAAAATTCTAATAACGAAAACATGAAGAAAATTATCACATTACTAGCCATTTTTATTGGGCTGTCAACAACAAATGCGCAAACGATTGAAAGCGTTCGTATGGCTTTTACCCAAACACTTTTTCCGAAAAAAGTATTGCCGGACAATATAAAAACGTACAGTACTACCATTACAACTCCTTACCTAAAAGACGATAGTACTTTCAGACAAATTGCCGAAGATAAATACCAGGCGGAACTGAAAGACTACCCAAATAAGGTAAAGGCCGCTCAAAAAGAGTATGATGAAGTAACTTTAAAAGATTACGACAAAAGTGTTATTGCAGCCAAGGAAAAATTTAAATTGGAAAACGATGAGTTCAACAAGATGTCAAAGCTTGAAAAATTGGCTTTAATAGATCAGAGGCCAAAGTTAAATATTCCCTCAAAACCAGCTTTTGCAAATCCGCCACTACCTTATGTGCAGTCTATAAACACTGGTGATGTCATCATAATGGACCCTGAAACTTTAGCCAAAAACTATATCAAAGTAAGTGGTTTTGCTCCATCAAATGATGGACTAAAAATCAAAATAGATTTCAAACCTTTTGAATGGGTTGAACCAGTTGCGGCGATTGTAGATGTTAAGAATTACAACCCACAAACCAGAGAAGAATTTGTAACCAAGCAAACGCAGTTTGTAACCAAGTACAGACAACCTGCAACCCTTGAAATCAAACTCAATAACGAAGTGCTGAAAACAGGAATTTATGGTGAAACCGGTACTTATCAAATTTTGACAACAGGCTCAAAACCAAACAGGATGAGCATTGAGCGACCAATGGTGGAAACTACTTTAACCAACATCAATAACTACCTGAATGAAAACTACGGCTATCCACAAATAACCAGAAATGTGGTTTTATTTTATGTGAAAAATAAAAAAGGGGAATATGATGATATTGAAAAAGCAAAAGGTTTTGCTGTTTCGGGCTACAAAAATTACACTGCAAATGCACAAGCTGCAGTAGAAGACATAGAAAATGCTATAAGTATTTGGGAAAAAGTTATTTCCGAAGTGAATTATGACGACAGCAAAGCAAGAATAGATGAAAAAGTAGGTACTGCCATTTTGAAGAACTTAATCTTCGCTACCATAGTAACCAATGACTTTGAAAAGGCCGATAAATACATGGGCGATCTTAGAAAACTTCGATTGAGCTATGATGACAAGCAATTTTTATCGACTCATGAAAGCATATACAATGATTTAAAAGCTAGGTTTTCAGGAAAATAATAATCTCTTACTTCAAATTGTTTTTATAAACTTTTGTTAGTTATTAAACCTTTTTAAAGCATCGTCGTCCTATTGGCAATAATTTAAAAATGAAAAATGAAAAAAGTAATTGTAGCTGCATTATTAGTTGTTGGAATAACGGCCTTTGCACAAGAAAAAGCAGGAAGAAGAGCAGGAAAAGAAAAATTAACTTTTGAACAAAAAGTTGATTTCCAGGTAAAAAAACTTACTAAAGATTTGGATTTAAATGAAAAACAAGCCAAGGATGTTAGAGCTTTAGTGAGTAAAGGAGTAGAAAAAAGAGAAGCTAAAATAGCTGAAATGAAAGAACTTAAAGCTAAAGAAAGAGAGCAAACGAAAGCGCAAAGACAAGCCGAACAAGCAGCTGTAAGTGCAGACATGAAAAAAATATTAACTGCGGAACAGTTTGCAAAATGGGAAAAAAACCGTGAAGA
>JAYURX010000193.1:0-1831 GCA_043755965.1 Flavobacterium sp.
GTAAATTTTCAATTTTTTGGGAAGGATTACGATTCATTTTTTCAATGGGAATTCTTTATTTCTATGGTGATTGGTTTGGAATGTCAACGCTTTTATCCTTTTCAAATGTGATACTAATCGTTTATTTCTCCTTATCGTTATTGATGAGCTCGTATTTCGTTTTTGCGGAGTTTCGAAATACTCAAAACTCACTTTCGTATGATAACTAGCCAAAGATTGCTTTATCTATACAGTGTTTTTGCAGCGATATATTTAGTGCTGTTGCTTCAGGGAGTTGATAGGCTGACCTGGTATTTAAAACCCGTTTTGCTTCCGGTTTTGTTTTATGCTGTTGTAAAAATCGACCCATTTGAAACTAAAAAGTGGCTGCTATCTGCCTTGCTTTTCTCCTGGATTGGTGATTGCATTCTTTTGTTTTCCGATAAAGGCGAGTTGTACTTTATCTTTGGATTGGTAGCATTTCTGGTAGCACACATTTTTTTCATCCGTCTTTTCTTTGGGAGAAAATCAGAAGACAACCATTCCAATAACCAATTGTTTTGGTGTGGTTATTTTGTAATAATCATTTATTTGGTAGGCATGTTGGTGCTTTTGCTTCCAACATTAGGTAATTTAAAAATGCCTGTTGGTATTTATGCCATGACCATTTCAATCATGTTAGTGCAGGCACTAAAAGGAGCTTATAATTGGGAAGGCAAAGCAAAATACCTTGTGTTGATTGGCGCAGCTTTCTTTGTGACTTCGGATAGTATTTTAGCTATCAATAAATTCCATACTCCAATTCCGTTAGCGTCTTTTTGGATAATGCTAACGTATTTGGTTGCGCAGTTATATATTACCAGTGGCATATTGGAATTGAATCTAAACACGAAAAATAATTAGGAGCACAGCATTTATTTTCTTTAAGATGCGCTGTCCCGCTATCCGCTATACTTCGGTACCGCTCCTATCGGGGCTAACTACAGCGTTTTGCTGTATCAGGAATATAAATGAAGCATACATAAAGCGCACATAGTGCTTAGTAATGCTTTATATATTAATGTAAAAAGCTTATCTAAATAATTTAATGCGGCAATTTATCCTTAAAAACGCCATACAAAAACGTTCCTAAAATAGCGCCAATCAATATCAATCCAACACTCATAAAACCTGCGCCAAGTAGGATAAATATTGGTCCGGGACAAGAGCCAACTAATGCCCAGCCTAATCCAAAAAGGATTCCGCCAATCCAATAGCGAATGTTTCCTTTTTCCTTATCCTGAATATAAATTGGGTTGCCATCGATGTCTTTTAATTGTTTTCTTTTGATAATCTGAACGCCAATAACTCCGACAGCAATTGCAGTCATAATAATGCCATACATGTGAAACGACTGAAACTGGAACATTTCATAAATACGGTACCAGGAAACCGCTTCCGCTTTGGTTAAAACGATCCCAAAGAAAAATCCAACGAGTATATATTTTAAAAAATTCATAGCTTAAAAAAGTAAGGGTAAAACATAATGTGTCATAATCAAACCGCCGATAAAAAAGCCAATAATCGCTTTTAGGGAAGGCAATTGCAAATTACTCATTCCGGCAATGGCGTGACCCGAAGTACAACCTCCGGCATATCGGGAACCAAAACCGATTAATAATCCGCCAACGAGTAAGATGATGATCATTTTTGGCGAGTGAAAAATTTGGTCTCCAAATAATGCATCCGGCAATAATTTTTTTGTTAGGCGCATCAATTACCATTGCGGCTAATTGTTCAATGGTTTTTGGGTTTATGTCCACATTCGAAGCATCACTCAAAAAATGAACTGCCACATAACCGCCAATCATGG
>JAYURX010000194.1:0-1829 GCA_043755965.1 Flavobacterium sp.
GAATAGGAAATATTACAAATAAAAGTAATGCCATTCCCAATTCTTTCTGATGGTTTTTCCCAATTTAATAAAAACGGAATAAATAGGCAAATCGCTATGGAAAGCAATGGCAAGCATAGAATATTCCAAAACCAGGACGCATTGGTTAACTTTAATTTAAAAACAAGGGTACACAAAAACAAAACTACAAACAACATAATGCCAACCGCTAAAAACAGGTCCCTTTTTGACATGATAAATTCTTTATAATTGGTATAGAAATAGCCAAAAAGAACCCCTATCAAAACCGAATCTATTCTATAAATCACAACCGCACGAATTTCAAAACTCCAGTTTGTCAACACCAAATTGGTGGAATAAATATCATAATGTAATTTTAAAAGAAGCGTAAAAGCGATGAGTCCGAGAACAACCGTTAAGAATAAAATAGGTTTAGACGCTTTACCAAAAGATTTTGAAACCACTACCAATAAAATCACTGCGAAAATGTAGCTCATTTCTTTGACAGGTAAACTCCAGGATTCAGGGAAAAAAGCAGGAACAGGCGAGCTGAAATTTTGTATCAATAAAGGATATTTCCAAGCTTCTGAAACAGAAAAACCAAAGGATAAATAAATTATGGTAACGATGAGAATTGCCAAATAATAACTTGGTAACACGCGCATCAATCTTCTACCAACAAATAAACCGGCATCTTTCAGGCTGTAATTTTCATGAAGAAATTGTCTGTAAAGTATGCCTCCAATTAAAAATCCGCTCAGGACAATGAATAATTCTACACCCAAAAACCCACTTGCGTCCTGCAATTTGCCTAGAATTCCAGTCGAATTATAAATCCATGAAGAATGTGAAAAAAGTAGTAAACATATAGAAAGTGCTCTTAAAAAATCCAATCCAAAGAATCTTTTTGCACTTATTTGTTTTCTATCGTTCATATAAAAATGTAAATTTGACAACCATGAGAAAATCAAAGATATATAAAATTTTAGGAGTTCTAATTCTGTTAGCTATTCTTGGCGGCGGAATTTGGTATTTGCAATTACCAAATCGACACAAAGCCATTGTGAAATCATTTTTGTTTGAAAAATTAGGTGTCGTAAATTCAAATTGGAAGGTCGAAAACAAGTCGGAAACCTATAAAATGATTTCGCCTCGGTTTTATATTGATGGCATTTATACATCTATGGAAGGCCCAAAATCTTCCAATTATGTGCAACTTTCTCAAGATTCGACTTTGCTTTGGCTGACAGGATTTCATGTCAAAGCGTTAGATTCTAAATCGTTAAAGGATATTTCAAAAGATTTTATTTGTCATACCAATGTTGATTTCAATGATGTGAAATATTACAGTTCTTTTCAACTAAGTAAAAGAATTGGCAAACAATATCCACGATTGACATCCCTTTCACATGGAATGGAAAATTTTAGTTTTCCTGCAGGTTATGGTGTACCAATGAAAGGAAATGAGTTTTTGTATGTAACGACACAATCTCTAAATCATAATCTTCCCGACACAAATTTTTGGATACGGCACGAAGTCGATATTGACTATTCAAAAGAGAAAAATATAAAACCATTAATGAGCCGAACGGCTTTTATTATGCTTCCGTTTAATCAGTCTGACCCATATAAATCGCCTTTAGATCCAGGCACTAATCAGTGTATTCCGGTAGAAACAAAAAACCATACGTATGATGACGGCCATGGCAATAAACTCTCCGGGCATTGGGTAATTCCTGTTGGGAAAAACACCTATAGAAGTCCTGTGAACAGTCAGCTTGGAATCCAGGATAGTTTGCGTTTGCATGCTGCAGCGATTCATGTTCATC
>JAYURX010000195.1:0-1828 GCA_043755965.1 Flavobacterium sp.
TGCAATGCGCCTCTTGCTATTTTAATATCTCTTTGTGCGAGGTCTAAATTAGTTTGTGCAATTTTAATTTCGACCCTGACCTGCTTTGCTTTTTCAACAATCGCTTCGGGAGTTTCTGCCATTACTGGACTTGGCGTTGCAGCAATATCAACATCGGCAATGTCAAAATTTTGAAAATCCTCTAATTGAAGTAACTGTGCCAAACTCAATCTTGAAATTAACAGCGCGTTTTCGGCAGCAACCACTTTTTGATTATCGGCAGCAATTGTTGCTTTCATATCCAACAAATCCCCTTTTGGGAGCGAACCGGAATTAACCAATTCATCTGTACGTTTCAACTGTGTTTCATCGTAGGCTAACTGACCTTGTTGCACCTTTAGATTTTCCTTATTAAAAAGTATATCCAAATACGCATTGGCAACATATAATGAAATATCATCCTGCATTTTGGTCAACTGATATTGTCTGGCTAACTGCACCATTTTGGCATTGCGAAGGCGATTTACATTTTGTAAACCATTATAAAGAGTGACGCTTGAACTCAATCCAACCTGGGTATATTGTGTGGTTTGATTTTCTCTAACATTGGTAACCGGATTTGTATTGGCGCCGATACTCCATGAATGAGATAGGCTCGTGTTTACATTTGGTAGAAAATTTCCAACTGCTGACGACTTATCAATGTTGGCCATTTTTATATCCAATTCAGATTGTTTGATAGAAATGTTGTTTTTCAAAGCATATTCAACACATTCTTGAAGCGTCCAGTTTTTGACTTGACCATGACCTAAAAAACCGAAAAACAAAATAAAAAGGAAAGCTGTTTTTTGTAAGTTACATTTCATAATAAAACTGGTTTTCAAGCTTCAATTTTTTAGTAAGCAAATATATGATTTTGTCTTTTGCTTCTTTATTTAAAGAGATAGAAACTTAGACTTGACTTTTTTAATAATGTTACAGTATTATTACATTTTTTACTTTTATTTTTGCAAAAAATCATTTGTACCTATGTCATCATTCAGAGTAACACTTTTTATCCTGTTCCTTTCCCAGTTTTTCAATAGCTGTTCCACTACCCAAAAGATTGAAGCTTTAAAACCGCTTCCTTCCGATGATACGCCGATGGTTTACAACACCAAAACATCCTTTGTCAGCATGCCGTTGGAAATTTCCCTAAAGGAAATAGAAAACCAGTTGAACAAATCGCTGAACGGTCAAATTTATGATGATTCCAATTTGGAAGATGATAAAACCGAAATGAAAATTACGAAAACGGCGCCCATTCACCTTATCGTAAAAAATGGTAAAATCCAAACCACATTACCCTTAAAAATTTGGTCCCGATTTAAATATGGAACCGATTTCATGGGTTTGAATGACACAAGGGAAATTAATCTGAATGGAACCATTACACTGATTAGCGATGTAAAATTGTCGAATTGGAAGATGTCGACAACTTCTAAAATTGATGATTTTCAATGGTCAGAAAGTCCGACAATAGTAGTAGCAGGAAAAAATGTTCCGATTACATATATCATTACGCCTACGCTTTCCATTTTCAAATCAAAGATTGCCAAAAAAATTGATGAAGCCATTGAGAAATCATGTGATTTTAAACCTTATGTGCTTGATGTTTTAGAAAAAATGAGCACGCCATTTTTAACCAGCGAACAATATCAAACCTGGTTCAAACTCATCCCTTCAGAAGTTTATGTTACTGATGCGGTTTTGGGCAAAAGCCAAATCAATATGGATTTAGGATTGAAATGCAACATGCAGACCATGGTGGGTTTAAAGCCAAAAAACAGCTTTGACAGAGATGCCGTTC
>JAYURX010000196.1:0-1828 GCA_043755965.1 Flavobacterium sp.
GTTCAGATTGGTGAAAGCTTTGACACCTATGGAAAATACACCAACATCAGGCAACTAACCATTTTTGGTGGCGTTTCACAAGTCCCACAAGTTGACCAATTAAAGAAAGGTGTTGACATCTTAATAGCCACACCCGGACGATTATTGGATTTGCACAAACAGGGTTTTATTGACTTTGACAGCCTGCATTATTTGGTTTTGGATGAGTCCGATTTGATGCTCGACATGGGTTTTATCAATGACGTTAGAAAAATTGTAAAACTGGTTCCAAACAACAGGCAGACTTTACTATTTTCGGCAACGATGCCAATGGCAATCCGGGAATTAGCCGATACTTTTTTAAACAAACCCGAATATGTTTCGGTAACTCCGGTTTCCTCTACAGCCGAAATTATTGAACAACAAATCTATTTTGTTGGAAAAGAAGACAAGCGTGGTTTATTGTATCATTTGATACGCAATGAAAACCTCAGCAATGTTTTGGTTTTCGTCAGAACCAAACACGGCGCAGATAATGTGGTTAAAGCGTTAAAAAAGCACGGCGTTAATTCGGAAGCAATTCACGGCGACAAATCACAAACGGCAAGGCAACGGGTTTTAGATCATTTCAAGAACAAGGAAATTTCTGTTTTGGTTGCAACCGATATCGCTGCTCGTGGCATTGATATTGAAAGCTTACCGTATGTAATCAATTTTGATTTGCCCAATATTCCTGAGACTTATGTACACCGAATAGGTAGAACCGGTCGTGCCGGAAACGGTGGAATATCGATATCCTTTTGCAGTAAGGATGAAGAACCCTACTGGAAAGACATTCAAAAATTGATAAAGGTCAATGTGAAAATTATAAAAGACCATCCATTTCCCTGGAAAGATGCAGAACCAAATCCGGAGGCAAAACCCGATCTGAGAAACAAAAAGAAACCCGAAGGAAAAGATACTAATTCAAGAAAATCGGAAGCTTCCAAGAAGAATAAAAAACGCTGGTACTAACCGGCGTTTTCTTTTCTTTTAATTTGATTGTGAATTACCTGAAATAACTTTGACGGTTCAAATGGTTTTACCATCACATCATTCATTCCTGCAGAAATAGCCTGTTCCGCCACTTCCTGTTTGTCAAATGCCGTCAGGGCTATAATTGGAATGGTTATTCCTTTGTCCCTGATTTTTTTTGTAGTATCAAAACCGTTTATTAATGGCATGTTGATATCCATTAATATCAAATCAAACGATTCGCGTTCTAAAGCAACTAGAGCAGCATAACCGTCATCTACAATAGTGCAGCTCATATTGCTTCCCTGAATAATTTTTTTGGTCACAACCTGGTTGATTTTATTGTCTTCAACAACTAAAATATTGTATAAATGACTCGTCGATAAATCAACTTCGATGTTATTTATAATTTCTTTTGATTTGTCTTCATCAAATTCAAATCCAATAGTGAATGAAAAAGTAGTCCCGACATTTTCCTGGCTTTCCAAATGAACTTCACTGTTGAATAATTTTACCAAACTTGACACTATCGATAATCCCAAACCTGTACCTTGATAATCTTCTTCTTTTCGTTCTATCTGAACGAATTTATCAAAGATTTTTTCATGATCTTCTTTAGCAATCCCGATTCCGGTATCTTTTATCTTAAACTCAATGAAATAAACATTGCCTTCAACTTTTTTCAAATCTGCGCTTATCGAAACCTCTCCATTTTTAGTGAATTTCAAGGCATTACTCACTAAGTTCATAAGGATTTGTGACAAACGAAGCTTATCCCCAATTAAAAACTCCGGAATCGCAGTATCAATTTCAACGGTAAATTGGTCGTTGTTTT
>JAYURX010000197.1:0-4233 GCA_043755965.1 Flavobacterium sp.
CCAAAAGACAAATTCGGGTGAATGCCTAAATTTAAGTTGGCAAAAGGAAAAATTTTGAAGTACTACTTTTTGAGTATTCCCCATTTACTATTTTGATAAATGAAAAAACCCTTTCAAATCCGATTTGGATATAAAGGGTTTCAACTCACCGGGAAAAAATGATATTATGCAGCAGAAGGTGCGGGAGCTTCCTCTTCGGGTTCACCGCTTTGCGTGTTGTATAGCACATAGTCATTAAACTTAGCTACGTCTGATGTCTCCCAAATAGACTGCCCGGTGTTGGTATATTTAACCAAAGTAGTGTAAATGGAGTTCCCCGCTTCCACACGGTCTTCCTGTTCGATGTCACGTCTGCCGATTTCCATTTTCATGTCGACTATAAGGTCGGTGAATTCGTTGGCTAAAAGAGTAACTGCATCCAACATGGCAGGCGTTACACCGTTTGCTGTAAGCTCGTCCATAAACTCGTTTCCTACGCGCACCACTCTTTTGGCAGTAATCAGCAAATCGGAATCTGTTTGATGAGCCAGTTCTTCGGTTCCAAACTTTTTGTACTTTGGAGTTCCAAAGGCATGCACTAACGCCACTCTTGACATGATACTTCTGATTGCGGTACGGATTTCCTCGGCTTTAACATCCTTATTTTCCGTTACACCGGTTTGGTCGCCCAGAGCTTCAACATCGGTAAGGCGATTTGAAAAACCATTGATGAGTGTTTTTAAATCGTCTACCAAATCTGCGGTTATGCCATAAAGCTCAAATTCCGTTTGGTCTCTTTGCATGTAGGCCACTTTTTCTAACCCTTTCGTCACTAGGGTTCCATCAGAATGTTTGTAAATTCTAACTACGTCTTGTTTTTTCATAATTTCTATGTTTTATTGGTTACTAATGAAAAATGACAGCCAAATTTTATGCCGTCAATACCTACAAAATTCTTAAGGTTTGCTTAAGATTAGTATTACAAGTCGTGGGAAGCCTATTTTAGGGCGACGGAAGCATATCGGAGGCATGCGGAACATTTAAAAAGGGGGACGGAAGCTAATAAAAGAGACATGGCAAACCTTTAGAGGTATACGGAAGATAATTCTAGAGATGTGGAAGCTCGTTTGAGAGACACGGAAGCTCGTTTGAGAGACACGGAAGCTCGTTCGAGGGCTGGGAGGGCTTGAAAATGCTGAAAAAAGTAAATTAACGGATAAAATCGAATTATTTAATTGATAAAGCATTTCCTCCTGCCCATACAAGTCCTGTATTTCGGTACTTTCTGTTTTACCCCGTGACTTTATGCAAATGGAATGGCAATGTTTATAGATGTGCTTTTATTATTTGATTGAATAACAACCTTTCCTTTAAGAGATTCAACGCGATGTTTTATATTCATTAATCCTATGCCGTCCATTTTGGCATTAGTATCAAATCCCTTTCCGTTATCGGTAATAGAAAGACAAATATTATTTTCATCCAAAATCAAACTAATCATAATATTGGCAGCTTGAGCATATTTGTTAACATTGTGACTTGCTTCTTGAATAATGCGATATAGATTCATTTTTATTTCACTTGATACACTATTCCAATTTATATCGCTATCTGATTCTAATTTATAGAAAGTTTCCCTTGTTTTATTTTGTTCTTTCACAAAAGCTTCCAAAATTTTTATAAAACTATTCTCTTTTTGAAACACATCCTGGTTTAAATCATGAGATACTGCTCTAATATCGGCTTCAATTTGTTTTAACCCTTCTATATAAAAAAGACATTTTTCAATAGTCTTTTCATCCTTTTTATTTGTCAACACAGACAAATTAAGTCTAGTGCTAGAAAGTTTGTTCATAATACCATCGTGAAGTTCTAATGCAATACGTTTCTTTTCATTTTGTCTAACCTCATCTTCTTTCGCTTTTTGAGTTAGCATCAAATTATAAATTTCTTCGTTAGCTTTTTGTTGTTCTTGCAACAGGGTTAACTCTTTTTGCTTGGCACGTTGCTTGGTTATGATAAGAATTAGCAGCACAATCAAAATTACAACTGCCGCTATAGCTGTGATAATCCATTTTTGACTGATGGCTTGGTTTTTTTCTTGGGTGATTTCGTCGGTTTCAAGTTGGATTTTATAATACTGATTTCGGGCATTTCGTTCTATAAACAGTAGGCTGTCATTTTTTTCATGATATTCCTTAATGTATTGAGGGGCTTTTTTACTATTAACACTTCCTGCATTGCTCAAGGCAGTTAGATAGTAATATGGAGATTTAAACTTTTGGGCAATCTTTAATGCTCTGTCTGCGTATAATTGTGCTTTCACGCTGTCTTTAATTGCATGATAATAATTAGAAAGATAGACATAACTTACCGTAGTTTCTTTAATTCCCTCCTCATCATGATTAAGTAAATCAATAGATTTGAACAGCAAATTAGGAAATCCAGAATAATCCTTTAATTGCAATTTACAATATGATAAATTGTTTAATAAAAAACCGTACAACGCAGGATCCTTTTTTATTAAATCTTTTTCTTTAAGTGCTAAATTAAAATATTGAATTGCTCCACTATATTTTTTTTGTTCTCTGTAAGCATTCCCTATATTATTTAAACAAGTTCCAGTTAAACTAAAATTCTTGTCTTTTAACTTATATTTTTCAACAATAAATAGTGCTTTTTTAAAAGTCCTAATAGCATTTTCATAATCTCTCAGATTATGATTAGTATTACCTATTCTTATCAGAAGATCGAATTGAAATAGTGTTTTACTTGTATTTTTAAAATATGAATAGGCTTTTTTGGCAGATAAATCGGCTCCCGTATAATCATCAAGTCTAAATTGGATTTGACTTTTGTTTTTATATACAATTGCTAAACCATATTGATCATTTGTTCTTTTATAAAACTTCTCCGCTTTAAGATAGTAATAATAAGAACTATCATATACGAACGTATTTTTTAAATAGCCAGCCTTATATCTATAATATCTAGCTAAATTAAGAGTATCTCTTGCAACTGAGCTTTTCTCAAAATGTATTTTTCCAATATTTCTTAATCCTTTTTCATTTTTGGTTTTCATATAATTAAAAGAAAGCGAGTTCAAATAAAACCTAGTCAGTGTATCATTTTTACTTAAATCCACTAGTGAAAAGGCCTTTTTGTTATAGTTATTTCGAAGTTTAATGTCTAAAGTGTCATTCCCCGCCAAATCCAAATACTTCTGAATAGAATCATTCCTAGCGTGTTCTTCTTTATCAACAGTTTTAGAAGTACAACCATATAAAGACACCAACAAAATAATAAACCAATAAGAGAGTAGTTTATTCATAAAGCCAATATAGTTAAAACGAATTGAGTTCCGATTAAAAACCGGAACCCAACTCTCCACAATTTATTTTATCTTCCTCAAACTTGTATTGTTAGTATCATAAGTCTCTTCAATAAAAAAATACGTTCTTGATTTTGATATAGTAAAAGTAAATCGTTGTTTTCACATTTTGGTACACTAAAAGTGTACATTTTATAAAATTTTGAAATGCTAAACCCGCCTTCCTTTGACTTCAAAAATTACCACAAAGTAACTTAAAACAGAATTTATTTTGCTGCGGCAAGTAACATTGCTTTCAGCTTTTTTGTTACATCAGATGTATTACCGCAGTCCGTATTAATTAATCCGCACAGTAATCCTTTTATAGCTCCAATGGTTATTTCTATCTGAATTTCAATTGTAATTTCACAAGGGCTTTTAGTTGTGTTGTGAGAATTGCTGAAAATTAATTCCTGCATAATTTGGTCAGCCTCTTCGTTTAGCTCTCCCAGCGAAAGAAATTTATATTCGGTAACCTCATTTTTATACGTAGTTATTTATGAAGCGCTTTTGAAATCGGTCTTTAGGCTTATCTCTTTTTTCTCTTGTGCAATCCCATTGAATGAGAATATCGCAAATGCAATTATCGCAAATAACGCATTTTTCATATTTATATAATTTTAATTATTGCAGTCCAGCTTTGTGTCGTCAAAACATTATAAAGGTTGGGCTGCTTTTTTTGCTTAAAAAAAGTGAGTTTTCACGCTTATGTAAAAACTCACTTTTTGTTATTCCTGTTTTATAGTCATTACTATATCTTCATCGAATTTATACTCGCCCTTTTTGTAAATTTCTTTATTGGCAAGTGTAATTTCGTATGTATAAATGCCTTTAGGTACTACCAACAGGCATTCTTTTCCGTCTTTTGGGATGACGAGCTCTTT
>JAYURX010000198.1:0-4232 GCA_043755965.1 Flavobacterium sp.
ATATCCTTTTTCAGCAATTTCATCCATGCGTTCGCTTCTCACCTGAATTTCAACCCAACGTCCTTTTGGCCCCATAACGGTAATGTGCAGGGCTTCGTAACCGGTAGATTTTGGTGACGAAATCCAGTCGCGCAAACGACTCGGACTCGGGCGATAATGGTCTGTAACTATGGAATAAATTTTCCAGGCTAAGAATTTCTCATCGTGAAGATTTGATTTATAGATAATCCGGAGTGCAAATTTATCATAGACTTCATCAAAAGTTACGTTTTGTGCCGCCATTTTTCTGCGAATGGAATAAATGGATTTTGGCCTGCCTTTCAGTGTATACTCAACACCTTCTTCGTCCATTGATTTTTTTAAAACGTCGGAAATGGTTTTGATGTATTCGTCCTGCTCTTCTTTAGTTTCTTTAATCTTGCTGACAATATCCTTAAAAATTTCAGGTTCGGTATATTTTAATCCTAAATCTTCAAGTTTGGTTTTGATGTTGTACAAACCCAATCGATGGGCGAGAGGCGCGTAAATATATAACGTTTCAGAAGCAATTTTTATTTGTTTATCGTTAGGCATCGAATCCATGGTCTGCATGTTGTGCAAACGATCCGCAATTTTGATCAAGATTACACGCACATCATCATTCAGGGTCAATAGCATTTTACGGAAATTTTCCGCCTGCATTGAGATATTCATGTCTTTCTTAACCTGGGCAATTTTGGTAAGGCCTTCCACCAAATGCGCAATCTTTGGGTTGAATTTTTTCTCAATGTCTTCCACAGTCACGTCGGTATCTTCAACCACATCATGCATTAAGGCAGCTGCAATGCTTGTTGCGCCGAGACCAATTTCAGAAGCCACGATTTTGGCAACACCAATAGGATGAAAAATATAGGCTTCCCCCGATTTACGGCGTTGGTCTTTATGTGACTCAACGGCAACATCAAAAGCCTTTCGAATTAGTTTTTTATCAGAATCTGTAAGCGTTTGATAACTTATGCGAAGTAATTCTTTGTATTCCCGGGCAATGGCTTTTTTTTCTTCTTCTAAATCTATTTCAATCATAGCATGTTCAATCAATTCCTAAAATTAGGAATAACAAATGAACTGTGCAACTGAATTGTACTATCGATTGGCAATTTTGTAATCCAGACTATAATTTCCGGGACCAGTCAGATAAATGCCTAGATAAATCATGAAATAGAAAAAAGCAGTGTTGACTTCTATACCATTGTCACCTGAATGTATTACCTCAAATTTGGCAACACAGGCAATTATATATCCCATGCAAATAAGCAGTGGAATCAAGGCCAATCGGGTAAATAATCCGATTATCAAGAGTAAACTGCAGAAGAATTCAGCAAAAATGGTCAATGCTAAAGGTGTTGTTCCTGTCATGCCAAGAAAACTAACTTCTTTCGCCCAGAAATCGGAAGCTGCCATGGTTTCGAAATTTATCAGTTTTTGATAGCCATAAAATGCCATAAGAACACCAATAATAATTCTGATAAGTAAAATACCCAAAGATAAATTGATGGGTTGGAACGAGATTAATAGATTTTTTTTCATTTGAATTTGGTTTTATAGTTGATTATTAAATTGAATTAATTAAATCCGCGTTGTCTTTTGGCTTCGAAAATTAAAATTGCAGCCGCAACAGAAACGTTCATGCTGTCAATTTCGCCCTGCATTGGGATAATAATATTTTGAGTTGTTTTTTCACGCCAAAGTTCGGATAATCCTGTGGCTTCCGCACCAACAACCAAAGCGGTTGGCATAGTGTAATCTTGAGTATGATAGGAAGTAGCATTCTGCAAAGTAGCAGTATAGAAATTGATGTTGTTTTTGATTAAAAAATCAATCACTTCTTCGTTGCTGCCAGTTGCTATTTGGTTGGTAAATAAGCAGCCAACACTGGAGCGTACAATATTCGGATTATACAAATCGGTTTTTGGATTGGCAATAATGACAGCATCAATTTTTGCCGCATCACAAGTTCGCAGAACCGCACCAATATTGCCTGGTTTTTCGATGGCTTCCATAACCAGAATCAATGGATTTTCAGGAAGTTTTAAATCGGTTAATCGCAGGAATTTGGTTTTGGCTATAGCCAAAATACCTTCCGTTGTGTCGCGATACGCCAGTTTTTGATAGACTTCTTTTGAGATTTCTACTATGTCAATTTGGTTATTCGATAATTTGGTTATTTGTTGTGATGAAATTAATTCTGGAAGAAAAAGAACCGTTTCAATTTCATACTTTCCTTTGATGGCTAACTCAATTTCGCGCATTCCTTCAATCAAAAAAGTGCCTGATTGTTTTCGGGCTTTGGCTTTTTCCTGAAGTTGTATCAGGGATTTTACAAACGGATTTTGTGAAGAAGTTATTTGTTTCATTATCAGTAGCAAAGTGCCAAAGTTACTGAGATTTTATTATAAAATCCCTCTCGCCTTAATTTCAAGATATTTATTGATGGTATCCAATGTCAGGTTTTCGGGTTGTGTCAATACGGAATGAATGCCATATTTTTTTAATTCGGTGACAATAAGCTTCTTTTCAAAAAGGAATTTTTCCGCAATAACCTTATCATAAACATCCTGAATGGTATCCGATTTTTTATTGGTAATCTGATGCAGTTCCGTATTCTGAAAAAACACAACTACCAGTAAATGGCTTTTGGCAATCCCTTTTAAATATGGTAACTGACGATGTAAACCATCCATCGTTTCAAAGTTGGTGTAGAGAATTATAAGGCTTCTTTGGTTGATGTTTTTCTTGATATCAACATACAAACGGGAATAATCACTTTCGAAAAAATTGGTTTTTACATTGTACAGGTTTTCGAGAATTTTTTGCATTTGAGATGTTCGTTTCTCGGCTACAACACGGTTTTCCACTTTTTTGGAAAACGAAAACATTCCTGCTTTGTCTTGTTTTTTAAGGATGACATTCGATAAAACCAAAGTGGCATTAATGGCATAATCAAGCAGGCTCATTCCGTTAAACGGCATTTTCATAACACGGCCTTTGTCAATAACCATATAAATGTTCTGCGATTTTTCGTCCTGGAACTGATTGACCATCAGGCTGTTTTTCTTAGCAGTTGCTTTCCAGTTCAGGGTTCGGATATCGTCGCCGGGAACATATTCCTTAATTTGCTCAAACTCCATGGTATGGCCAATACGCCTGATTTTTTTTATCCCATATTGAAATAAATTATTCGAAAAAGCAATCAAATTGTATTTCCGCAGTTGAATATAGGAAGGATAGGTTGGTACCATTTGATCCTTACTGAATTTGTATCTTTTGGAAATCAATTTTAAAGGCGAAGAAACATAAATATTTAAGTTTCCGAAGAAATATTCACCACGTTCTGTTGGCCTTAATTTGTATTGAAATTCATCATGGGAGGCATTTTTTATTTTGCGATTAATTTCAAAATTGCGCAACTGGAACTGAAAGGGAATTTCATCAATGACTTTTACAGAAATGGCAAAAGTGTAGTAATTCTTGAGGGTTACTATAATCGGATTTTCATCACCATTAGAAAGTTTTTCTGGAGTTATCCTTTCGGCATCAATTCCGTTTTTGCTACTGAAAAGTATGAGGATATCCAAACCAAAGAATACAAGTAAAATAAAAAACACATACCAGGTTGCGCTATACAAAGCCGGAAAAATAAAGGCACAGCAGAATAGCGCTATAATGCCAATCAGCAAATAGAAAAAGAAATTGGTTATATATAATTGCTTAAAAAAGTTCATTTTCGGTTATCGGTTCTCGGTTCTCGGTTCTATCCTCAATTTATTTATAAAAAACTGCTGACTGCTACTGCCGACTGCAAACTTGCTACCTTGGTATTTCGATGCTTTCAATTATTTGTTTAATGATTTCAATGCTTGTTAAACCTTCCATTTCTCGTTCAGGTGTAACAATTACCCTGTGTTGCAAGACCGGTATCGCCGCTTCCTTAATATCTTCCGGAGTTACAAAATCGCGGCCTCTGATTGCGGCGAAACCTTTTGCTGCGTTTAAGATCGCGATAGATGCTCTTGGTGATGCGCCCAAATATAAAAACGCATTTTCACGGGTATTGACAACCAATTTGGCAATATATTCCAATAGATTCGGTTCAACCTGCACCTGTTTTACCAGACCTTGATAATTTATAATATCGGAAGCAGATAAAATGGCTTGTATGTGATCCAATTTACCGGTATTCTGCAATAAATGTT
>JAYURX010000199.1:0-10190 GCA_043755965.1 Flavobacterium sp.
ATTATTTTATATTTTTGTTGGAAATAATCAGCATTAAATACAAATAAATAAGTTTATGATGGATATTTCAAGCAATAATTGGTTAGAAATGAGTGATGGTGCTTTAGTAGAAACTATTGGGGTTTTTGTAAAACACCACCGTTTGTTACAAAACAAAACCCAACAGCAACTTGCTACAGAAGCGGGGATAAACCGCTCTACCATAACCCAAATAGAAAAAGGAGAGAAAATCACACTGCAATCCTTACTCCAAGTACTAAGAGTGTTGAACTTGCTCTACATCATGGACGTGTTTAAAGTACAAGAACAGGTGAGTCCTTTGCAATTGGCCAAATTGGAACAAAACAAAAGACAACGAGCCAGGAACAACTTGCCTGCCGGTAGGCAGGAAGGCAATAGTAACGACAACAAATCCGACTGGTAATGATTACAACAGCCTATATAAATCTTTGGGGTGAACGAGTAGGAGCGGTAGCATGGGATACCAATACCCAAACAGCCAGTTTTGAATACGACCCAAAATTCATAGCAAAAAATTGGGAAGTAGCACCTTTAAAAATGCCCCTAAACCAAGCAAATCAAATTTTTTCCTTTCCCGATTTAGTTAGAAATACTACTTTCAAAGGATTACCAGGATTACTCGCCGATGTTCTGCCTGACAAATATGGTAATCAATTAATAAACGCTTGGTTAGCACAAAATGGTCGCCCGGAAAACAGTTTGAATCCAGTCGAGTTATTATGTTTTATTGGCACACGAGGAATGGGAGCGCTAGAATTCGAACCAGTAAACTTTAAATCCAATCAAACGGCCTTCACTATCGAAATGGACAACTTGGTAAAAATAACACAAGAAGTAGTCAACAACCGTAAGGAGTTTGAAACCAATCTAAATGACGATGAACAGAAGGCATTATTAGATATTCTAAAAATAGGAACATCAGCAGGTGGAGCCAGACCCAAAGCCATTATTGCCTACAATGAAAAAACGGGAGTAATTAAATCAGGGCAGGCAAAAGCACCCAAAGGATTCAACCATTGGTTGATAAAATTAGACGGCGTAAGCGATAGTCAGTTTGGTGCTTCTACAGGATATGGTCGTGTAGAAATGGCCTATTATCTTATGGCAAGAGCCTGCGAAATTGAAATGACAGAATGCCGATTGTTAGAAGAGAACGGCAGAGCACACTTCATGACACAGCGTTTTGACAGAGAAGACGGAGATATCAAACACCACATCCAAACCTTTTGTGCCATGCAGCACTTTGACTTCAATAATGTAAACAGCTACAGTTACGAACAACTATTTCAAACCATGAGATTATTGAGACTTCCTTATCCACAAGCCGAACAAATGTTTCGTAGAATGGTCTTTAATGTAATGGCTCGTAACTGTGATGATCATACCAAAAATTTTGCATTTCGACTAAGAGAAAACCAAAACTGGGAGCTAACACCAGCCTACGATATTTGTCACGCCTACAGACCCGGAAGCGAATGGGTAAGTCAGCACGCTTTAAGTATTAACGGTAAAAGAAGTAACATCTCCAAAGACGATATGTTGTCTATTGCCAAATCGATGAACATCAAAAAAGCAACAGAAATCATCGAACAAACAAGTGAAGTAGTAAAAAACTGGACCGTTTTTGCTGAAGAAACCAAAGTAGAACCTAAATTGAAAGAAGCGATTATGGCCACTCTAATAGCTTTTGAGTAGTAAAAGAAAATTTCCCATAACTATTGCCACTCCTTCCCAACGCTCCTAAAAAAATTACCGTCACAGTTATTGGCACAATAACATGTTCACTCCGTGACTTGCGCCGGTAATTTTTCCTCTAAAGCTTCTTTACATAAATAACAAAACGATAAACCTGTTTTTGCACAATAACCAATCAAGTTTATTGTGCAATTATAACTTTATTAAACGAGGGTAAATTTTGAATAAAATTACCCTCGTTTATATATTTCAATGTTCACAAAAAATATCTGTTCACGTTCCGTGAACAATCAAAAAAAGTGAACACATATCGCATATCGCGATTTGCGATATAAAGAACAAGTTGAGGTATAACTTCTCAGGATAACTACATGCTATCTATAGAGTGCCTAGTTTATATTTTTTCAAATCAACGGCGATTATCGCCGCTAAAACAAGAATTGGTAAATGATTTTTGTCACAAATAGTGATTAAATTTGTGACAGATTTCAAAGTGTAAACAATGTATTGCATTATACCGCTTCGAGTAATTATAATTTCAAAGTACCTTGCAGCTGCTTTTCAATCAAGTCTATAGATTCTTTTGAAACACCGGCATCTTTGGCATAAGATTTCCATTGCGATACCGTATCAGTAACCTGCTCTATAATTATAACCCCATTTTTCAATCGGAATTCATTCGCCAGTTCAAGCAAATGGCTTTTCCCTGGCTGAATGCCTTCTCTAGCTATAGTGGTACTATGCATTCCATGTGACGAATTAGAATAAGTCAAATCATAAGCAGGAGCCAGTTGCCAATTACCTGCTGAATCCATTAGATAAGATATATTTTTACTGTGATCATCCCGGTTATGAGAAAAAACATTAAAGGCGGCTATCCTTAGTATTTTCTCATGTCCGGCTACATCATTTTCCAGTCGAAAAGTGGCATCCATCAAATTACCATAATCCATGGTACTATACCTAAAGTTGTCATTCAGCATACCAGCTGCTGAATGCAAATGCAATCGGTCATGCTCAGTTCGGTCAAATCGTTTAGTACCAAAAAACACCTTTCCGGATTCGGTTTCAAATAATTGGCAGGGATTCATCACAATTCCAGCTGCTAGAGCCATTTTATGATAAGCATATTCTATTTGTGCAATGTCTGTTCTGTCATTAGAGGAAGGGAATTTAATAAGCCAGTGTTCATATCCGGCCGGCAAAGGTTCAATACCATGAATCAAATGTTCGGTTCCCGGATGATAGCCAACAAGTATCTTAGGTCTTGCACCTCCCGATGAACCACCCATTTCATATAATGCATCAATCGCTAAAGAACTTGCTCCTTGCAATACCACAGCCATTTCTTTGGCAATAGCATCTAACTCAACTTGTAATGTTTCTTGAAAAGAAGTTTCAATTTGAGGTCGATAAAGCAACGCCCCCATACCCTTTAAACCAACATAGGACAATCGCTGTAAAGAAGTAATATCTTGTAGTAGAATACCTTTAGCAGTCATTGTTCTGTCCAATAATAATCGTCCCCATCCGTCAGACAATGAATCCGAAAACACACCAAACAATCCTTCAAATGGCTGTGTTGGCGCAGTGTATATGCTATCATTCAACGGTAAATGAAAAGGAGAAAGTTCAAGCCCTGTTTTAATAAATTCCGTATAATATTTAAAATAAATGCCTCTGCCTTCCTTTATCAATTCTCCAACTTGCAGTTCTTTACCTCCAAAATCAATGGAAACGATAATTTTTTGAATGGGTTTCATCACTATCTGGTTTTATCGCTGAATAATTTGGCTACAGTTCCTAAATCAGAATCAATTTGGAATACGGCTGCAAAATCTTCAAGGCGGTTAAAAAAATAAGCCAATTTCAATAGCGATTCCAACGAAATTTGACCAGTTGTTTCAAAACGCTTGATACTTCCAAAAGATACACCAGATCGTTTAGACAATTCAAGCTGAGATATCCCATTTTTTTTCCGCAATTGCTGAACCTTTAGAACCAGTTCTTCCATAACAGCGGTTGGCGTTTTTGTGGCACTGTATTTTGACATAAGTATATAATATAGTATACAAATATAGTAAAAAAATACAAAAATAGATAATATAGTATACAGTATTTACAAATGAATCTTTAGTAAAAGAGAACCTTTATACTAATTAGTAATACGCTAAAATTACATTTCATCGCATTTTTTCGGTAACTATAAAGCATCACCTCAAATGGACAAAGAGACTATACAATTGGACCATCTATACGAATGTCAGCTCTCCATATAACTCAATCATAAAAAAACCAATTATTGGTATACTATGCAGAGACTAAAACAATAAATAAATAGTTATGATTTTTTTATGCTTTGTTGGAAATAACCATCATTAAACACAAATAAAGCAATTAATGATGGATATTTCAAGCAATAATTGGTTAGTAATGAGTGAGAAAGAAATTAAAGTTGAGCTAAAATTGCAAGAAGCGATAAAAAGCACTTTAATATTGAGGAAACTACTAAAAGTGGGTGAATAAGTGGGTGAATAAATTTTCATAAAACATTGATAATTATATAATTAGAGAAAATAATATAGTTTGATGTGGGTGAATAAAATTGATTGCGTCATAATTGCGTCTATTGCGTCACCTTCCAATTCATTATCTCATTCATCTATCTATAATTATTCTTTTAAGGACATTTCTTTTCGTTAAGTTTAAGCCGAACGTTTTACATTTCAGTTGCCACTCCTTCCCAACGCTCCTAAAAAAATTACCGTCACAGTTATTGGTTCAATAACGCGTACACTGCGTGACTTGCGCCAGTAATTTTTTCTCCCAAGCTTCTTTACATAACGTGGCGTTATAGCTCATAAAGAAACTCCCTGCATCTAATCAAGTCAAGTTATGAGCTATAAAGACTATTCCGAACCACTTTAAGCGGAACTGTTATCCTGAGCCTGTCGAAGGACAGCTTCTCTGTCACACTGAGCCTGTCGAAGTGCTCTATCATTGCGAGCGATAGCGAGGCAACCTTAGCAATTAAAATATCTCAACCATGAAATCCCAATACAACTACCCCGAAATCCTCGCTTAGTTAGAACAAAAAGCAAAAGTCGATTATGGCAGCACATTTTCTTTCCAACAACACGACATCCCCAACATAACAAAACTTGTCGCCTATTTTCTGAATGATGAGGTAATCACATCGCAATTTGGCATTGATCAAGCCAAGGGAATTCTATTATGCGGTCCGGTCGGTTGTGGCAAAAATACCCTAATGACATTGATGAAATATATTGCCCAAAAAGAAAACAAATTCTATGTAAAAACGTGCCAGAGGTATAAGATATTGAATTAATCCACCTCTATGATTTACAATATTATCGAGACGATATAAACGCTAACAACAGGTGTAAATAATATTTCTTTTGGGTAATTCTTTTCAAAACCGCAACGATTTAACATATAATTAGTGAAGTATTTGTGCCATTTGATTATTTTTGTACTGTTTTAATTTTGTAAATGAAAAAATACCACTTCATATTAGTTGTAGTATTAGGCTTATTCCTTATGCCTGGTAGTGCCATAGCTTGTGGTAAAAGTTCTGAAAAGAACTGCTGTAAAAAAGAAATTTCATCTACTAAAAAAGAAAAAAAGAGTTGTTGTGACAAAGACAGTTCCAAAGAAAAAGACCACAAAGGTTGTAAAGGCAAATGTGGTCATTCAGAATGTGGTTGTTCTTCAACATGCCCGGCTTCTTCAGTAAGTTTTATAGCTGAAATTAATTTAAAAAATAATATGTTTAGCTATTCTTCAATAGAGAAAGTTAAATTTTCATACACAACACCATCAATCTCAGATGGTTTTTATTCCATTTGGCTAATTCCTAAAATAAGCTAAATTCCTTTTTTGACAGCCACAAGTGTGTCAAATTCATAGCATTTTGCTATCCAATTTACAACAGTTTTAGAGTATTTTTTGCAACACCATTATTTGTGTTGCAACAATATTTCTTTCCCAACTGTTATTTATTCAAATTTATTTTTATCAACCAATCAAAGTAAATCACTTTGATTACAATTTTATTTAAAATGAAAAATTCATTTATGAAAATAATGGTAGCTATTTGTGTATTGCTATCAACTTCAATTTATGCACAAATTAAAAATGCCAAAACCGAGACGGTTAAAGTTTATGGTAATTGCGGAATGTGCGAAACCAAAATCGAAAAAGCAGGAAACATCAAAAAAATAGTTAATGTCGATTGGAACCACGAAACCCAAATGGCTACGATAACTTATGATGCTACCCAAACAAATCAAGACGAAATACTCAAAAGAATTGCATTGGTAGGTTACGATAGTGATAAGTTTCTTGCTCCGGATGAGGTATACAATAAGCTTCACGGTTGTTGCCAATATGACCGTGTAGCAAAAGTTCCTGTAAAAGAGGAAAATAAAACGACTGCTGGCAACGAAGACCATTCTAATCACGGCATGCAATCTGAAACAGCTGCTACGGTAATTCAAAAGGAAAATCAGTTAAAGGCAGTATTTGATAACTATTTTTCATTGAAAGATGCTTTAATCACTTCTGATGGAACTAAAGCAGCTTCAGCTTCCAAAGAACTTTTGGCAGCTGTCAATAATGTCAAAATGGATAAGCTTGAAATGGAGGTGCACATGGTTTGGATGAAAGTTGTAAATCCGATAAAAGAAGATGTAGAACATATCGCTGATACAAAAGAGGTAAAACACCAACGTGATCACTTCACTACATTATCTAAGGATATTTACACATTAATCAAGGTTTCTAAATATGAAACTCCGGTGTACTATCAATTCTGTCCAATGTTCAACGATGGTAAAGGCGCCAATTGGTTGAGCAAAGAAAATACAGTAAAGAATCCATACTATGGCTCCATGATGTTAAGCTGTGGTAAAACGGTAGAAACAATTAAATAAGAATGAAAACAATAGTTTTTATAATATTATTAATTGCTAATACAGCAACGCTGAGTGCGCAACTCAAAATTGGAGATAAAATACCAAGCTTTGTTTTAAATAATCAAAACAATGAAGAAGTGAGTAGCAATCAATTCAAAGGAAAATTTATACTGATAGATTTTTGGGCTTCTTGGTGTGCGCCTTGCAGATTGGGCAATAAGAAGTTAGTAAAACTTCACAATGATTTTGGGACTGATAAAATCCATATTATTGGAATTGCGGTGGATACCGATAAATCAAAATGGATTAAAGCCATTGAAAAAGACAAAATAAAATTTACACAACTAATAGACCCAAAAGGTTTTGACGCAAGTACCGCAGTTCAATTTGGGGTGGAAGAATTACCATCCAAATTTCTTTTTAACAACAAAGGAATTCTAATAGCAATTAATCCAACAGAAGAAGAAATAAGTAAATATTTAAATTAAAAAAAATGAAAAAGACAAACAGCATATATATACTACTAGTTTCAATAGTACTACTAGCAAGCACAAAAGTAACGGCACAAATTTCAAAAGCAGAAATCAGGGCAACAGGATTAACGTGTTCCATGTGTTCCAATGCGATAAACAAACAACTTAAAAGTTTACCCGAAGTGGTCAATGTAGAAACCGACTTAAACACCAATACGTTTACAGTAACACTAAAAGAAGGCAATACGTTAAGCCCAAAAGTATTTAAGGATAAAGTTGAAAAAGCAGGTTTCTTCATTGGTTCTTTGGTGCTGACAACAAAATCGGAAACCATCAAACAAGGTGCTTATGTTTTGGTCAATAATGTTTCAAATATCAATACGGAAGTCCAAATTCAAGTTTTGGATAAAGGTTATGTAACCGAAAAAGAGTTTAAAAAGTTATCAAAATCATTTAAAAATGTTGAAACCTATGCTTCAAATAATGAAGATGATTTTCACATTAAAATTATCAACTAATGAGAAAGGTAATTATTCTTTTTTTTGTGTTTGTATTTCAAAAAAATTACAGTCAAGAACTTTTTGTAGTTACTGATCCTGCTAGTAATGTTCCTGCAAATTCTCTTGCGGATAATATAATGCAATCTGCATTTAAAGAAAAGTTTGAATCAGGTTATAATTACCATTTTATGCCCGAGGTCACCTATGGCTTAAATAAAAATTTGATGTTTCGTGTTTCGGCTTTTGTCAGCAATCGAAGTAATCAATTATATACAGAAGGCGGAGGTTTGATGGCAAAATATCGCTTCTATTCTTCAGACGATTTAAACAGTCATTTCCGCATGGCAGCTTATGGAAGGTATAGTTTCAATAGGGGTGATATTCATCAGGAACAAATAGAAATTCTAGGTCATAATACAGGTTTTGAAACCGGATTAATAGTCACTAAGTTGATAAAAAAAGTAGCCATTAGTTCGTCAGTAAGTTTTGAAAAAGCGTTAGATAATAAACCAAACTATCCGTTTCCTGATAACTTTGGCGACAATGCTACCAATTACACATTATCATTTGGTAAATTGATGTATCCAAAAAAATATACCAATTTCAAACAAACAAATATCAATGTAATGGTAGAATTTGTTGGACAAACTATTAATGAAAACGGTAAGTCGTATGTAGACGTTGTGCCGGCAATACAATTTATTTTCAATAGTCAGGCAAGATTGGATTTAGCTTACCGTCAAGAACTAATTAGTTCAATGCTACGTACCGCTCCAAATGGTGTTTATTTCAATCTTTACTATACGTTTTTTGATTTAACAAAATAAAGCCAAGATGAGTACAACAAAATTTATTCCGGCATTGGGTTACGATTTTTTAAGCGATTACTACGATTTAGCGATCAAAATTACGATGCCTGAGAAAAAATTTAGAAACAGATTAATAGATTTTGTTAATCCTAAAGAGGATGAAAAAATAGTAGGGTTTGGTTTTGGAACGGCGCAAAACATTATTATTCTCAAACATCGGTTTCCTAATTGTAACATACAAGGAGTTGATATCGACCCAAGATTAAGGCAATTGCTGAGTATAAATTAAATAAGAATGGAATTGAAGCAACGCTTTTTTTATATGATGGAAATAAGTTACCGTTTGAAGATAATTCATTTGACAAGGTTTATAGTTCTCTTGTTTTTCATCAGTTTGCATAGGGATTTTAGTTTTTGGGTTTTCATCTAAATCGGCTCTTTCAAAATTAGATTTATCACTCATTAAATAATAAGTAATACCAGTAATAACAATAAATCCTGTGGTGTATTCTATAAATTTTCTTCAATCCATAATCTTTGCTCTTAAAGTTTTTTATTCAAAATAGACAACTTAGATTTCAGTTTTTCAATAAATTCAATCCCTTTTTTTGGCGTTCCAATTTCACCAATCAAAAAACCATAAGGTTTCATGGGTTTAATATGGTCGCATACAATCTTGAGCATAGCCGTAAGCGGAATAGCAAGAATAAGCCCGGGAATGCCCCAAAGCAATTCTCCAATAACCAGAACAATTATGGTAAAAAGGGGATTTATTTTTACCTGTGGCCCTAAAATCAGCGGTTCAAAAAACCATGTTTGAATCAACTGGATGATGCCATACGTAATTACAATGCCGATAAGCATTTCCGCATTTGCTCCGTTAACAGCTGCTATTAAAACTGTTAGTGCAGTTCCGATAATGTTGCCTAAGTATGGGATAATTTCGAGTAAGCCGCATAAAACAGCAAAGAATATAGCATTTTCGACTCCAATAATACTAAAACCAATGCCATACATTATCCACAACAGAAAAATCATTTTTGAGAGTCCAAGTAAATATTGCTGCGAAATATGTGCCGCACTAAAAATCACCTGTTCCATCTCCGGACGTTGAGCTTTTGTTGTAATTTTCAGCAAAAAGTTTTTTATATGGTTTCTATACAATAGTAAAAACACAAAGTAGGCCAGCACCAAAATAAATGTCGTGACGAAAGCACCAATTGATCCCAACATCACCTGCATAATACTGGCGTAAGAGGGTTGTTCGCTTTTAAGGATATTAAACTGGTCTTCAATTGAAATATTCAAATGGAGAAAAATATAGTCCTGAATGGTGTTAACCGTTTCGGTTGCTTTTTGTTTAATAGAAGCAATATCGCTTAGCAGAGCTGAAACCTTAAATCCAAGTAGCGAGAAAAAAGTAAAAATAATGATCAGCAATACCATTAAACAAAGCAAAACAGCAATGGTCTTTGGCACCTTCTTCCTTTCCATCCAATTGCAAAATGGCAAAAACAAGGTTGCCAAAATACCGCCAATAGCCAATGGAATCAGGAAATCTTTTGCAAAGTACAATCCTGCAAAAATTAATAATAATAATAATAGTTTTTTTATAATAGATGAAAGTGAAGTTGTCATTTTTTTAATTATTTTCTTAATTTTTAACCGATTGCCAGTACAAAACCAACAACATTTTCTAACCAATTAACTGCTTGATTAAAGTAATACGTTGTTTTTTTTCATAGGTTTCTCATT
>JAYURX010000200.1:0-1820 GCA_043755965.1 Flavobacterium sp.
GCAGGAAAAGGCACACAAGCTGAATTTTTAAAAGAAAAATACAATCTGACACATCTTTCAACGGGAGATATTTTTAGATATAATATTAAGAACAATACAGAATTGGGTCAACTTGCCAAGACTTTTATGGATAAAGGCGATTTGGTTCCGGATGAAGTTACCATTCAGATGTTGCAAAGCGAAGTGGACAAAAATCCACAATCAGCTGGTTTTTTATTTGATGGTTTCCCAAGAACCCTGGCGCAGGCAGCAGCTTTGGATACTTTTTTGGAATCAAAAAACCAAAGTGTTACGGCAACAGTAGCGTTGGAAGCTGATGACAATATTTTAGTAGCACGTTTGTTGGAAAGAGGAAAAACTTCGGGAAGACCAGACGATCAGGACGAAGAAAAAATCAGAAACCGTTACGATGAATACAACCAAAAAACGGCTCCCCTGATGCATTATTATCAGGCTCAGGGAAAGTTTCATTCAGTGGATGGAATTGGAACAATTGCAGAAGTAACAGAACGTTTGACTACCGTTTTCGACAAATTTTAAAGGTTTATAGTTTATGGTTTATAGTTTATAGTTAGAGAATCTAACAAACCACAAACCATACACGAGTCGAATGCGAACTGAGCGAAGCTACACCACAAACAACAAACAAATGGAAATACTCATCATACTTTTTTTAATTCTGATTAACGGCGTTTTCTCAATGTCGGAAATCGCACTGATTTCGGCGCGTAAAAACCGTTTGGAAACCGCTGCAAAAAAAGGAAATAGAAATGCCAAAGTTGCTTTGGACTTGGCTAATTCACCCAATAAATTTCTTTCTACAGTTCAGATTGGAATTACGTTAATCGGAATTCTGACCGGTATTTATTCTGGTGATAAGATAACTACAGATGTAAGACTTTTTGTTGAAGGTTTTGCTTTATTGAAACCATATGCTGATAGCATTGCAGTCGGAATTGTTGTTGTGATTCTGACTTTCTTTTCTTTGGTTTTGGGCGAATTGTTGCCAAAAAGAATTGGTTTAAATTATCCCGAAGCCATTGCCAAAGCAGTAGCTCTTCCGATGAAAATAATTTCGATTATTACTGCGCCATTTATTTGGCTGCTGACCATTTCTACAGAAGGAATTCTAAAAGTCCTTAAAATAAAACCAACGGCTGACGGAAAAGTAACCGAGGAAGAAATCAAAGCCATCATCAAGGAAAGTACAGAACACGGCGAAGTTCAGGAGATTGAACAAGATATTGTGGAACGCGTTTTTCATATTGGTGACCGGAAAATAAATTCGTTGATGACGCATCGACAATCCATAGTTTATCTTTCTTATGAAGATTCTGTAGAAGAACTTAAAACTAAAGTTTTGGACGAATTACACTCATTATACCCGGTTTGCAATGACAATATGGATGATGTAGAAGGCGTGGTTTTGCTGAAGGATTTGTTTACCAATTTCGAAAAAGGGAATTTCAATTTAAAATCAATTACTAAAACACCGGTATATCTAATAGAACATACTTCGGCCTATAAAGCGTTGGAGAATTTCAAAAAATCGAAAGTGCATTATGCATTTGTCACTGATGAATATGGGATTTTTCAAGGGATAATAACACTGAATGATATTTTGGAAGCTTTAGTTGGCGACGCAGCCGATTTTGATGAAGATGAATACCAATTGATAGCCCGCGAAGATGGAACTTGGTTGGTTGACGGCTTGTATTCGTTACATGATTTCTTAACTTATTTTGATATGGATGAGTTGACCAATGATTATGAGGTCACAACTGTTAGCGGGTTAATTATGACTGAGATGGGAAAAATAC
>JAYURX010000201.1:0-10153 GCA_043755965.1 Flavobacterium sp.
TTCGGTTATATCTTTAAAAGTCCAGCTCCAGGCATAATACGTTCCATCTACTCCTATTACCGCATAACCGTTTCGCTCTACTACTTTACCATCTTTAAATTCCAATTCATCAAGACACGTTTCTGTTTGATGATCGTAGAAATATTTTACTTTATCAATAAACTGTTGCGGGTTTACCAATTGATTCATCGCAAACGAAAGTGCTGCTTCATCATCTTTGTTATTCACAATGTGCCGTGGCATATTCCATATTTCAACAAACCGCTGGTTAAAGGAAAGGATTTCCCCTTTGGCATCTACCAGTAAAAGACCGTCAACACTTGCTTCATTGTGCGCTTCCAGCAAAGCGGTGCGGTAAGCCAATTTTTCTTCTGCCAGTTTTTGCTCCGTTATATCAGTATGCACTCCAACCCATTGTTGAATAATACCATTTTCATCTAAAACAGGAACTGCTTTTATAGAAAAAAGTCTCCAGCCATCTTGCTTTGTCTTTACCTTGTGTTCGAATTCGAATGTGCTATTAGTTGCTACTGCTTTGTTCCATGCCTCCACAGTTGGCTGGGCATCATCCGGATGAACCGCATTTGCCCAGCCATATCCTTGGTATTCTTCAAAATTTTGACCAGTTAAATTAGCCCAACCAATTTGTTCGCCAACCATTTCACCATTGGCATTGTTTGTCCAAATAATGCCGTTAACGGCAAGAATGGCTGCCTCAAACTTTTTCTCACTTTCCTCAATTTTTTTTCGGGCAATTACCTGTTGTGTCACTTCATGAGCAATGGTGATGACACCCGAAATTGTTTCATCGGCTTCGAGATACGGCTCGTAAACAATATTGAAATACCTATCTTCCATGATGCCATTGCGATTTAACTGCGCCAGCATTTCATTGGCGTAAACAGGCTCACCACTCGTATAAACACTATCAATCATAGCGGGAAAGGGCTGATTGCTAAGTTCTGGTAAAATCTCAAGAAGGGTTTTTCCTTCCACATTTTTTCCTTTTCCCCAAAACTCTTTTATCAGGTCATTGGCAAGGGTAACTTTCATATCTTTTCCTTTCATAATTGAAAAAGCAAAAGGGGAATTCATAAATAGCGCATGATAACGCTGTTCGCTTTCTTTTATTTTATTAAGGGAAAACATCTGTTCCGAAACATCTATATTAACTCCTGAAATAAATTTAAGGTTGCCTTTCTCATCTAATAAAACTTTTGATTTGGATTTAAGCCACCTAATTTCCCCATCATTTTTTCTTTTAATTCTAAAATCATATTCCTGATCTAATTCTATATTTGAACCTTGGATATTTATAAGGAGTCGCTCCCAATCCTCAGGTAATACAAACGATTGAAATTGTGCTGCACAGGCTATATTTTCTGATTGTTCAACGCCAAACATTTCTTTTTGTTCATTGCTCCAGAAAAGAATATCTTTTTGTACATCCCAATGCCATACTCCTATTTTTCCAGCTTGAATGCTAAGCTCCAACTGTTCTTTAATTTTTCGTATTTCGAGTTCACTTTCTTCAATTACTTTTCTCGCTAAAACCTGTTCGGTTACATCAGTAGTTACAGAAAACACACCATCAATTTTATGTTCCGCGTTGTAGAATGGCTCCAAAACAAAGTTTATATAAGTAGTTACCTCTTTACCATTATGACTAATTGTGAGGGGAGACTCATTTGCAATAAATGGAATACCGGTTATATAAACACCCTCAACTATATCTTGATATCCCTGTCCCACCGTTTCTGGAATTGAGGTAAAAGCAGGAATATTCATTACCTCTTCTTTTGTTTTACCAGTAAGTTGTAGCTGCTTTTCATTGGCAACTTCCACAACAAAATTTTCACCTCTAAAAAAACAAAACGCTACTGGTGCTTGCTCTACCAAATTGCGAAAACGCTGCTCACTTTCTCTTATTTTTTCTTCTGTTTGCTTGCGTTCTGTAATATCTTTAAATAATATCGCTACCCGGTTTTCTTCCGGTTCGTCAACGGAAAAGGCATAAACTTCATAATAAATGCCAAGCGCTTTCGCTTCGTGTTCAAAGCGTTCCGATTTTCCTGTTTTGGCTATTCGTCCATAAATATCAAACCAGTATTGCTCATGCCCATGAACCATTTCTTTCATCGTTTTTCCAACCCCATCAATCAAACCTGTTTGTTTTTCAAATGCATTATTGGCTTCGAGGAAACGGTAATCATAAGGGATTTCATTTTCATCAAACAATACTTCAATGATGCAAAAGCCTGAATCAATGGAGTTGAAGAGGGAGCGGTATTTTCCTTCTGATTTGCGCAGGGCTTCTTCTCCTTTCGCTCTTTCTACTGCTGACCATGTGCGTTCGGCTGTTTCTATAGTTAGCTGCATCTCGGCGTCTGTCCATTTCCTTGGTTTAGTTTGCAATAGGGATAGTACTCCCACACACTTGCCATTTTTAATGACCGGTACATTGATAAATGAAATTAGCTCCAACTGCAGACAAAGCTGCTTTAATTCTTCATCTATTATATCGGTGGTATGAACATCTTCAACAATAAAAGGATGTCCGGCATCCAGCACGCCTTTAAACATAGGATAGCTGCTTATGGGATACACACCGGCAATGGAGGGCAAATTTCCACGCGAAGCGTCACGCAGGATAATGACATTACCTTCTTCTATAGTGCAATAGTAACACCGGTCAGCGTCCATAAAATCCAGAGCTATTTTTGTAACTGCTTCTTCAATGTCCACGGGATTGTCCAAGGGTCGAATTGCATCGCTCAGTTTCAACAGGAACGCTAGTTGCTTTTCCTCTTTGCTAAATGTAGCAACCGCTTCTTTCCGCTTTTTCCCCATGATTGTTGAATTTAGAATTGTTGCATTGTCGGATTAATTAATTGCCAAGATGAATAGCCATATCTTGTAAATTCAATTGGGGTAACTACAAATTTAACACAAATAGTTGTGCATTGTTATAAATTTTGTTAACAGGGAATACTTAATGCATTTGAAAGGTGCAATTATCAAAGACAAAGTAAAGGCACGAATCCTTTCGTGTGGTTTATTAAATACCCGATAGCACAGTTTTGCATACGAACCCGATATCGCAGATTTGTAAAGGGTATTTATTTTAGAAATATATTAATCTAAAGTCATACGTTTGTTAAATAATTACTCCAAACTTACCAATAGTCTTCCACACTACCATCTCCACTAAAGGGTAATTTTAGCACTTTCATAAAATAAAAAATCAATTAAAGTTTAAGGCGATAAATTCAGAATTAAAAAAGAACGTAATGCTAAGGCGTCAACATTTTCTCGAGGCTGCCTGAACAATTTGTTGACGCAGCCTCAAGTTTTTATTGATAAGGCTTCAGTATTTTGTCCACGCAGCCTCAATATTTTCTCCACCGTATTAGAAACAAAAAAAGCACCAACCTATCACCATGCAGGAACTCTGTGTAAATACCTCGGCATCGACCCTGAAGACATTCCGCGTCTAGTAGGACAACCCTCAAGAATGATAAAAAGCTACTTTTAAAAACCTAAAAATCCTTCCTCGCCAAAAAGGGTCGGTTTATCAGCCGCTATGTTACC
The DNA here is from genome assembly GCA_043755965.1 of Flavobacterium sp. Classification (GTDB taxonomy): domain Bacteria; phylum Bacteroidota; class Bacteroidia; order Flavobacteriales; family Flavobacteriaceae; genus Flavobacterium. Next base: position 3,592 of record JAYURX010000201.1, read on the forward strand.
ATATCCAGTCTTGTCCTACTTGCGAAGCGATTCCAATGTAGAATGGAAGCCTATAAAAAAGACCCTCGATTTCTCGAAGGTCTTTTTTCATTATTAATTTGTTAATTATCGTTTAATCACACGAAGTGTTTTCACTTGTTCTCCTTGGGTTACAACAACGTTGTAAACTCCGCTAGGATACTGATCCCCGATCTGCTGTTCTGCCATATCGGTTGTTCTCACTTCTCTTCTTTCAATAAGTCTTCCGGTCATATCATAAACCACGATACCTACTTTCTCTTCACTTACTGTAGTTAAACTCAAATTGAAGGTTTCACTATATGGATTCGGATACGCTTTAACTCCAAATAAAGAGTTAACTGAGCTTACAATGGCATCATCAGCTTTAGCCGAACATGTTTTGTACCAAAGCGTTACCACAGCACTAAACACATCTGAACAAGTGTCATTGCTGAATCTGATTCTGTAGTAATTTGCTCCTACATTTGGATTGGAAACTGTATAAGTTACACCTGTCTCTCCGGCAATATCAACAAATCCTGCCGTAGCCGATGTTCCTTTTTGCCAATGAACATTACCAACATACCCTGCGGTGATTGATAAGGTCTTAGCAACACTCAAGTCGTCACATAAAGCCGTGGTGGCTGCAGCTCCTGTTGGTGAAGTTACAGGATTGATAATTGCTTTAGCAACTGGTTTTGGTATAACTGTAATAATCAAAACATTCGAGTATTCAATACAAGCTCCGCTGGTAGATACAACTCTGTAAGCTCTAGACATCGTTAAGGCTGGGGTAGTTAAAACATTACCTATTACTGCAACTGTCGCCCATGTTGGTGTCGCTGCTGTAAAGTTAACTGATTTCTGCCATACCAAAGTACCCGAAGCTCCGCTCAAAGTAATTGAAGTGGTGTTGCCACCACAAATCGGGCTCGCACCCGCTGTAAGGGTTCCTCCTGCTGCAGGAGTACTAATCGTTAACTGAATAGCCAGTGAGTAAGCTGCATTTGGACAAACTCCGTTAGTAGCCTTAACTCGGAACCAAGTTGGTGTACTAATTACAGCATCATAGGTCGCAGCATTTGCTCCGGCAATATCACTAAAGATTACATTGTCATCAGAAGATTGCCATTGGATAGCTCCTACATAAGTAGCTACTTTTAATTTCTTAGCAACACCCTCACATGCCTGATAAGAAGTACCTGTGAACGGTGTAACTATACCTCCTTTAGCTAATGGATTTACAGTAACAACTACAGGAGTCGCACTTACAGTTGGCGCACAGCTACCGATGCTTACATCTGCTTTATAAGTAGTTGTAGCGGCTAGATTTCCTGTAGGGTACGTAGCTGTATGAACAGTGGTAGCTGTCCAGGTAGTTCCTCCGTTGGTCGATTTAAACCAGGTAATAGTTCCTACCGAACCAGATAAGGTTAAAGTAGTTCCTGTTCCTGCACATAACACAGGGGTTGCTACTGAGATAGTACCTGCAACTGCTGAAGTTCCTAAGAAATACTGAACTACATTAGTATAGGTAGAAGAACATGCTCCGCTGGTTATTTTTGCTCTGAAATATAAATTCTGAGTAATATTGGTAACTATATAAGTTGCCGCTATACTACTGGTTGAAGTTGTACTGAATGGAGACAATTGACCTGCCGCTGCTTTTGGAGCATTAACATAGGTTGTGCCATCAGTTGAATACTCCCATTGGATAGTACCTAAATGACCTGCAACTTTTAAAGTACCTGAACCTCCCGCACAAACTGTACCTCCTCCGGTAGCTGTTCCTGCCACTGAAGCCGGATCAACTTTGATAGTTTTAACTGCTGTAGTAGCTGTACTGCCACCACCACAATTACTGGTTACTACCACTCGGTAACATTTATTCATTCCGGCTGTAGCTCCGGTAAGAGTCAATACATTAGTTGTAGCTCCCGGAATATCAGTAAATACACCCGGAGATACCACACTGTTACTCAATGCTGATTGCCACTGAAGTGACGTTCCTGCATAACCTCCAAGGGTAAAGGTAATACTGCCTCCTAAACATACTGACGCTGGCGAGGTAATTGTTCCCGCTTTTACTGTACTAATAGTGGTAAGTGCTACTGCGTTTGAAGTTAAAACACCACATGTTCCTGTTATTAAAACTTTAAATTGAATTCCGGTAGCAAAGGCAATACTTCCTCTGGTAATTCCCAAAGTTGGAGTATTTACTCCTGAATAATAAACGTTATTGGTCATGTTATTCCAAACTGGGTTTGGATTAGTTGCGCTAACTGTTCTTGTTTGCCATTGATACACTGGGCTACCTGCATTGGTAGAAACACTCACTGTAGTAGTAGCTCCTGCCAAATTACAAATAAACGGTGCCGCTGGCTGTACAGTGATTGACTCATTAAGGATAGTTAAATTCAATGTCTCTGTATGCGTACATCCTGCAGCATTGGTAGAAGTACTGGTAAGACCTGTTTGATTGGTTGTATAAGTCTGTCCATTTCCTAATGGTGCCTCCCATGTATAACTTCCACAAGCTGACACGGTGGTAGTATTGGAAGAACTATTATTGATTGTTAAATTTAAATACTCTGTATTACATCCGGTAGTTTCTGAAAAATTACCAGAAGCCGTATAGGTCTGACCATTAGCACTCCAGGTATAACTATCACAAACAGTAGCGGTTGTGGTATTATTAACCGTTGGGGTAATAGTCAACATCAGGATTTTCGTGTCCAAACAACCCGCAGCATTGGTGCTTGTCGAAGTATACGTACCACTTGTTGAATACGTTTGTCCGTTAACTGTCCACAAATAGCTACCACAAGCGGTTTGTGTTTCTGAGCTTAATGTACTGTTGTTGATAGTTAAGTTTAAAGTCTCATTTATTGTACATCCATTACCATCAGTTGTCGTTCCTGTATAAGTACCTGACGATGTATAAGTATTTCCTGTTACTGACCAGGTATAATTATCGCAAACTGTGATCTCTGTTGTATTAGAGGTAGTAGTACATGGATTTAATGTCAATACTAATGTCTCAGTATGACAACCTGATACTGATGTATAAGTGCCACTAGCTGAATAGGTTTGACCATTTACTGACCAGGTATAACTTGAATCATTAACCGTCAAAGTAGTAGTGTTTGTTGTACTTGGTGTAATTGTCAATACTAATGTTTTAGTATCCGGGCAACCAGCAGCATTCGTACTTGTAGAAGTATATGTTCCTGATGCATTATAAGTAGCTCCGTTTGCTGACCACGCGTAGTTATCGCAAGCAGTTACTGATTGTGAACTTGAAGAACTGTTATTGATTGTCAAGTGCAATGTGGCACTATTTTTACATCCCGCCGTGTTTGTACTTAGGTACTCATAATCCCCACTTATAGTGTATGTTGTTCCATTCCATGTGTAAGAATCACAAGCAGTAACCGTCTCTTCTGATACTGTACTATTGTTAATAATCAATTCCAATACTTCGGTATGGCATCCGCTAACTACTGAATAGTTTCCTGACGCGGTATACGATTGTCCGTTTACTGACCAAATATAGCTATCACAAGCCGAAGCTGTAGTAGTATTCGAAGTGCTTGGTGTGATGGTTAACGCCAACACTTCTGTATGACATCCGCTAACTACTGAATAGTTTCCTGAAGTAGTATACGACTGACCGTTTACTGACCAGGTGTAACTATCACAAGCCGAAGCTGTAGTAGTGTTTGTAGTGCTTGGTGTTATAGTTAACGCTAAGACTTCTGTATGGCATCCACTAACTACTGAATAGTTTCCTGAAGCGGTATACGACTGTCCATTTACTGACCAGGTGTAGCTATCACAAGCTGAAGCTGTAGTAGTGTTTGTAGTGCTTGGCGTAATAGTCAAGGCTAAAACTTCTTTATGGCATCCACTAACTACTGAATAGTTTCCTGAGGCTGTATATATAGTTCCATTTACTGACCAGGTGTAACTATCACAAGCCGAAGCTGTAGTGGTATTTGTAGTACTTGGTGTGATGGTTAACGCCAATACTTCGGTATGGCATCCACTAACTACTGAATAGTTTCCTGAAGCGGTATACGATTGCCCGTTTACTGACCAAGTGTAACTGTCGCAAGCCGAAGCTGTAGTAGTGTTTGTGGTGCTTGGTGTTATAGTTAACGCTAAGACTTCTGTATGGCATCCACTAACTACTGAATAGTTTCCTGAAGCGGTATACGACTGACCATTTTCTGACCAGGTGTAGCTATCACAAGCCGAAGCCGTAGTGGTATTTGTAGTGCTTAGTGTGATGGTTAACGCCAATACTTCCGTATGGCATCCACTAACTACTGAATAGTTTCCTGATGCGGTATACGACTGACCGTTTACTGACCAAGTGTAGCTATCACAAGCCGAAGCTGTAGTAGTGTTTGTAGTGCTTGGTGTGATGGTTGCTATTACTGCGGTTCTTGCTCCCGATACGCAACCGGTTGTTGTGTTTCTTGATTCCGCATAATAAGTAGTTGTTGTGGATATACTTGGCGTTGAAAAATTAGGCGAAGTCCCTGCTAATAATGTACCTCCAGATGAAGCATCATACCAATCCACCGTTTCACCGGATCCGGCAGTAGCCGAAATGGCAACCGTTCCTGCATTACATCTTGAGCCATTTGACCCAATTGGTGCATTTGGTAATGCTAAAACCGTGAGTGTTCCGTTACTGTAGGTAATACTGTAATTTGTAGCCGTAAAGGTTCCTGTAGCTCCTGAAGGAACAATGCTGTATGAACCAACCGCTGCTGAAGAAGTAGCCCCTGCACTAGTCAAAGTTACACTATCTAATGTTTCACCGGAAATAAGACCAACGGAGGAAAAACCGTTAAGTCCAAAGGAATACGTTGTACCGAAACATTTTGACCCGTTATTGGCAGTTACTGTTACCGATTTTGCTGTAATGGTTCCATTAGTACTAAATACAAAAGTATAACTATAGTTGTTTCCACTGTTACCATCGGTAACCACTCCTGTTGGGGTCATTACTTTTTGAGTGCCAACATTTTTCGTATCGTAAGTCTGTGTAAATGCCGCTGTATCGCCCGTTTGAACAGCTCCTGAAGTTACTGCTGGAACTGTTGCAGAACTTGTAGTTCCATCGTATATTTTACTGTTAGCCGCTCCGGTTATCGTTAAGGCTCTCACGGTAATCGTTCCAGTCAATCCTGTCGGTTGTGTAACAGAATAATTACCCCCGTCCAATCCACTCAAAGTGCTGGTAGAGACAACCGCTTTATTGGTTCCAACGTTTTTGGTGTTGAATGTTCCTGTTCCATTTAACGTAACAACATCTCCTGATATTAGCCCAGTTAAAGTACCGGTAATAACTGCAGCGGTAGTTCCGTCATATATTTTTGAAGTTACTACAGGGCTGGAAATTGTTATTGGTAGGGCTGTAATTACACGGTTTGGTCCATTTGAAAGATTGGTAAAAGTGTAGGTATAATTATTTCCTCCATTACCATCATTAACTGAACCAGATGGAATTAAAGTTTTTGCAGTAGCAACAGTTTTACTATTATACGTTTGAATAAACGCTGCTGTATCTCCCGTTTGAATGGTTCCTGTTACCGTTGGAATTGATGGAGAACTGGTTGTACCATCATAAACTTTAGAACTTTGTACTCCTGTTATTGTTAAAGCTACTGCTGTAATGTTTGCCGCTAAACTTGGCTGTGTTACGGTATAGTTACTGCTTGGCGCGGTATATCCCGTTACCGTAATGGTTTTACCCGTTCCCACGTTTTTATCGGAAAAGTTCAATACTGGCGTACCTGTTACGGCAAATGATTCCCCGCTTTGTAAACCTGAATAAGCAGCGGTTCCTGTTGAAGTAGCTGTCGTTAGTCCGTTATAAACCCTGCTTACACCCGTTAAACCTGTGATGGTTAAAGCAGCGGCTGTAATGTCTGCTGTTAAACTTGGTTGTGATACCGTATAGTTACTGTTTGGTGCGGTATATCCTGTAACCGTAATGGTCTTACCTGTACCCACGTTTTTATCCGAGAAGTTCAAGGCAGGCGTACCTGTTACGGCAAATGATTCCCCGTTTTGTAAACCTGCATAAGCCGGCGTTCCTGTTGACGTTGCTGTTGTTAATCCGTTATACCCTCTGCTTACACCAGTTAATCCCGTGATAGTTAAAGCGGCCGCTGTAATATTAGCTGTTAAACCCGTTGGCTGTGTTAGGGTATAGTTACTACTTGGCGCAGTATATCCCGTTACTGTAATGGCTTTGCCTGTTCCCACAAGTGCATTGGAAAAGTTTAATATAGGAGAACCTGTTACTGTAAATGATTCTCCGTTTTGTAAACCTGAGTAGGCTGCTGTTCCTGATGAAGTAGCTGTTGTTAATCCGTTATAAGGTCTGCTTACTCCGCTTAAACCTGTGATCGTCAATGCAGCCGTTGTAATGTTTGCTGTTAAAGTTGGCTGGGTTAGGGTATAGTTACTACTTGGTGCAGTATATCCCGTTACCGTAATGGTTTTACCTGTTCCCACAAGCGCATCGGAGAAGTTCAAGATC
>JAYURX010000202.1:0-4216 GCA_043755965.1 Flavobacterium sp.
TAAATAAATTGGTATCGAATGCTTTTGCTTGCATTATTTTAGGTATTCGTATTCAATTTTGGTTAAATATAATCCTTGTGCCGGTACCGAAAATCCGGCTTGGCTTCGGTCTTTGCTATCTAGTATTTTTTCAAAATCTTTTAAACTGATTTTTCCTGTTCCGATGTTTATCATCGTTCCAACAATGGCGCGAACCATATTTCGCAAAAACCTGTCGGCCGCAATGGTAAAAACCAGTTTGTTTCCGTCCTGTTTAGCTGCGCTCTGTTCTCCCGAAGCTTCGTGATTGCCTCGAGTCCAGTTAGCTTCAAAAATCACACAGTTGAATGTATGGACATCAGTATTAACTTTTGAAAAACATTCGAAATCATTATGCCTAAACAGAATTTGACATGCTTCATTCATTTTATTGATATCCAATGGCAATTGAAAAAGATAACTCCCTTCATTTTCAAAAGCATCTTTCATTGTATGAATGTGATATTCATAAGTGCGTTTCGTAGCATCAAAGCGGGCATGCACTTCATTTGCTACTTTTAGAATATCAAAAACAACAATGTCTTTGGGTAAAAATGAATTGAGTTTGTGTACCAATTGCGGTGTATCAATTTCGTTTTCAAAATCAAAATGAGCAAACATCTGTTTGGCATGAACACCAGTATCAGTTCTGCCGGCGCCAACAATGTCAATATCCGTTTTTAGTAATAATGACAAGGCTTTATTAAGGGTTTCCTGTACAGAATCAGCGCCAGGTTGATACTGCCAACCATGGTAATTTGTTCCTTTATATGCTAGTTCGATAAAATATCTCAAACTTTTGGGTGCTAAGTTTATGAAAATATCCGTTCGCCATTACATGGCTCGGGTCTGAGGTGCTAAGGTACAAAGGTTTTTAAATTTGATGTTTAAAGTTTTCACAATTTCATTGATTATATTTGTAACCTCAGAACCTTAGCACCTCAAAACCGTAGTACCTTTTAAATTGAAAAAAATCCTTTTACTTTCAGATACCCACAGTCATATTGATGAAACGATATTGAAATATGTCCGTCAGGCGGATGAAGTATGGCATGCCGGTGATATTGGCGATTTGAAAGTAACCGATACGCTAAAATCTATTAAACCGTTACGGGCAGTTTATGGCAATATTGACAATGACAAAGCCCGAATGGAGTTTCCGTTGAACAATCGTTTTCTTTGTGAAGATGTCGATGTCTGGATTACCCATATTGGCGGTTATCCAGGAAAGTACAATCAAAATATTCGAACTGAAATTCAAAACAATCCGCCCAAACTCTTTATTTGTGGGCATTCCCATATATTAAAAGTGCAGTTTGATAAAAAGCTGAATTTATTGCACATGAATCCCGGTGCCTGCGGTATTTATGGCTTTCACCAAGTGCGGACGATGTTGCGTTTTGAAATTGATGGCGATAAAATTCAGAATTTAGAAATAATAGAATTAGGAAAGAAATAAGTTTTTTTGAGCCACGAATGCACGAATATTTTTTTTAAAATGTTACAAAGACATTCGTGTATTCGTGGCAAAATAAAATAAAAAACCCATCACGCTAAAGCGGACGGGTTTTTCGCAGCACTAAAAAACTAAGTTTATAGGTTTATCGCAATCGATCCACAGATTTTACGAGATCTTCGTCCTTTTTTATGGCTTTGTTGGCCAAAACCAAAAATACGATAGAAAAAATAGGTAAGAACATCCCAACACCCTTCTCAGAAATAGCTGTTTCTCCAGATGTGTTTAGTGTTCGATACACAAATAATCCTAATAAAATTAAATTCAATATTATATTCAATCTGCCCATGACAAATTGTTGTTGTCTTTTTTTGTGTGATAAAATGCTCAATAAAGTTAGCGTTATGCTTAATCCAAACAGTGTAACATAAGCCATATCCATCATGAAATAGAAAGGTTTTCCAGCAACATCTTTCCATAAAGGAAACACAAATGGTAAAACTGCGTTTATAATCAGGCAGGCAATCAAATAATAAGTTTGTACTCTAAACATCTCTTTTTTAAATAATGAGTTGCAAAAATAAAGTTTCTTTTTAAAAAAATACTATTGTATGATAAAATATTATTTGTATTATTGCAGTACAAATCCGCAAGAACTTCATCAATCGGATTATTCTAAGCATTAAAATCTACCCACTTTTTACATTCCATTATAACGATTACGATATAAATACTATTTATGTTTAACATTTCTGCCCTCAAAGAAATGAAGCTTGCTGAGCTTCAGGAAATTGCCAAATTATCCAAAACAATTAAAATCGCCGGTGCCAAAAAAGATACGCTCATTGCGCAAATTTTGGAACACCAAAACACACCTGTGGTCGAAGCTGAACCAAAAGTTGCGTTCGAAAAACAGACAGATACTAAAACCAAACGAACCCGTATATCACCCGAAGCAAAGCAAGCTGCGGAAGCCAATCAAAATGATTTGTTTACTGAAGATGCTGAAGTTGTTGACACGAACATTAGCGAACTGGCGCAGCAAAAGCCAGCTTTTGAAAACAAAAACTCAAAATTTAAGAAACCACTTTTTAAAAAGAATACTAGTACTCCCAAAATAGCTTCAGAAGAGCAATCAACTGAAAATGATTTTGAAGTTATCGAAAAACCAGCTGATGACGGCTCGAATGATAGCGAACAGACTAATCAAACTGAAGCTAATCCAAATCAAAATACGGATGACAATCAGGCTCAAAAACCAAAGCATCATAACCCAAACCAAAACGGGAATGGCAATAACGGTAACAGCAACCCAAATTTTAAAGGTAAAAAACACAATAATTTTCGGGATTCCGATTTTGAATTTGATGGAATTATAGAAAGTGAAGGCGTGCTCGAAATGATGCCCGATGGCTATGGTTTCCTGCGTTCTTCGGATTACAACTATTTGGCTTCGCCGGATGATATTTATCTATCAACATCACAAATCAGACTGTTTGGATTAAAAACCGGAGATACTGTAAAAGGTGTGGTTCGTCCTCCAAAAGAAGGAGAAAAATTCTTCCCTTTAGTTCGCGTTTTAAAAATAAATGGTCATGATCCACAAGTGGTTCGTGACAGGGTTTCATTCGAACATTTAACACCAATATTTCCGCAGGAAAAATTTAGCATCGCTGATAAACAATCGAGTGTTTCCACCCGTATTATAGATTTATTTTCTCCAATAGGAAAAGGACAACGTGGAATGATAGTGGCACAGCCAAAAACAGGTAAAACAATGTTGTTAAAGGATATTGCCAATGCCATTGCTGCCAATCATCCGGAAGTTTATCTAATTGTTTTATTGATTGACGAACGTCCGGAAGAAGTTACTGATATGCAGCGAAGTGTTCGTGGTGAAGTCATTGCTTCCACTTTTGACCGTGAACCGCAGGAACACGTGAAAATTGCGAACATTGTTCTCGAAAAATCCAAGCGTTTGGTAGAATGTGGTCACGATGTGGTAATTTTATTGGATTCGATTACGCGTTTGGCAAGAGCTTATAATACGGTGCAACCGGCTTCAGGAAAAGTACTTTCCGGTGGAGTTGATGCCAATGCGCTGCAAAAACCGAAACGTTTCTTTGGTGCGGCACGTAATGTAGAAAATGGTGGTTCGTTAAGTATCATCGCAACGGCATTAACCGAAACAGGTTCTAAAATGGACGAAGTTATCTTTGAAGAATTTAAAGGAACCGGTAACATGGAATTGCAATTGGACAGAAAAATTGCCAACCGCAGAATTTTCCCTGCTATCGATTTGACGTCTTCAAGTACGCGTCGCGACGATTTATTATTAGACCCAAATACATTGAAACGTATGTGGATACTGCGCAAGTTCCTTGCCGATATGAATCCGGTGGAAGCAATGGATACGATTAATGATAAGATTAAGAAAACCCGAAACAACGAGGAATTCCTCATTTCGATGAATGACTAATATAGCAAATCCCAACTTAACGGTTGGGATTTTTTTTTATTATTACAAGACATAACTTTGTACTTCCAACTTCCCACTTCGTACTTAAAATGTCATCTTGTCATACAATTTTTCCAATGAACACTCAAAAACTGACAATTTCATTTCCATCTGCCGCTTGGCACAATCATTGACTTTGGAGAAATCAAGTTTTAAAACAAACACACTCAAAAATATAAAATTAATAAAAATGGGAAAAATAATTGGAATTGATTTAGGTACAA
>JAYURX010000203.1:0-1819 GCA_043755965.1 Flavobacterium sp.
CGGAACTTTTGGGAAGGATATTCTATTACCTAAAAAAACATTATAGCTTCCGGTTAATAAATTGATAGCAGACTCAGCACCAATAAAAATATTAGAATCACCTGTCTGTAAGCTTCTTGGACTATAACTTCCCAATACTGTATTGGAACTACCTATATTGGTTAACAATGTTGCATAACCAACAGCCGTATTGTTGCTTCCGTTTATGTTGGCCTCTTGGGCTCTATGACCAATTGCAATATTAGCTGAACCAGCATCATTATTAAATAAAGTTCGTGTTCCCAATGCACAATTTAAATTTCCTTCTCCATTCAAAGCTAAAGCTTCATTACCAAAGGCACAGTTAAAACCTCCTGTAGTATTAGTTAACGTTCCTGCTCCAAAAGCATTATTACTATGACTGGTATTGTTGGTCAGTGCATTCACGCCATGTCCGGTGTTATTATTACCGGTATTGTTAACACCTGAATTTTCACCTGTAAAAGTATTATTGGTTTGTGCCTCAGCTTTAAAAGCAGTTCCGGCAAAAAATAATACTGTAAAAAGAAGAGTAATTTTTATTTTCATAACTAAAAGATTTTATGCGTTAATACTTTAATTAAAATGTGATTTTAATTTTTCGCTTTGTTTTATAACTAATCGGCAAAAACCAATTTTAATCTTTTAGGGAGGGGATAAAATTTTAATATCAATTGCTAAATACTATCAAAAATCTTATACCCAAATGTAAATAGTTCAAATCAAATAAATCTATAAAATGCATATATATTCGATGAAATACATATTTTTTATAAATAATAATTGATTTATCTTACATATTTAACAGTTGTATTTAATGTTGTGAATTTTTAAGAAGGGCTAAGTAGATATCAAAAAAAATCCCTATCGAATGGATAGGGATTTTAATTTTTTGCTTTTGGCATTTACCAAATGACGACTCTTTCGTTTTCTGGCAAATACATTTTGTTGCCCGGTTTGATGTTGAATGCTTTGTAAAACTCCGGAATATTCATCAATGGCCCATTGATTCTGAATTGAGCCGGCGAATGAACATCAGACATAATTTGCCTTGATATTGATTCATCTTTAGCATGTACCATCCAGGCATAAGCATACGCTAAAAAGTATCTTTGCTCCGGCGTAAAATTGCTTATTTTCTCTTTATTCTTGTATTGAGCTGTTTTTTTGAAAGCTTCATAACCCATTACCACACCACCTAAATCAGCAATGTTTTCTCCTTGAGTAGCATCACCATTGATAAACTTTCCTTTGATAGCCTCAAACTTGTTGAACTGAGCCACAATTGCCTTTGTTTTTTGAGTAAACTTTGCTTTATCTTCCGCTGTCCACCAGTCTTTCAGATTTCCTTTGTCATCATATTGACTTCCCTGATCGTCAAAACCGTGCGTGATTTCGTGACCAAATGTTGAACCTCCAATTATACCATACAAAATGGCATCATCGGGCATTCTTCCTTCAAATCCCGGAACCAAGATATTACAGGCAGGAACGCAAATTTCGTTGTTGCTTGGATTGTAATACGCATTATAAGTCTGTGGATACATTCCCCATTCAGTTCTGTCAACAGGATTGCCATATTTTTTAATCATATAGTCATATTCCCATTTATTCGCTGCCATGACATTGGCACAATAGGCATTTCTATTAATAGTAATGCTGCTCATATCCTTCCATTTATCAGGATAACCTACTTTCATTACAATTTTACTCAATTTAAAAAGTGCTTTTTTCTTGGTTTCCTCGCTCATCCAATCTAACTTTTTAATATGCTCTGCATAAACGTCACGGATATTATTTC
>JAYURX010000204.1:0-10078 GCA_043755965.1 Flavobacterium sp.
GTCGCTATGAAAGTTTGAAAGGTATTATGGAAGATTACCAAAAAATAATCAACTCGGTTGAACCCATAAGATTATTAGACAAAGCATTGGCGGCAGGGCAAATTTCGGTTTTAGAGTATTTTGTAGAATTAAACTACTACAACACCACTTTTAATTCTTATTTAGAAATTGAAAAAGAATATTATGATGTTGTAGCCGATTTGTTGAAGTATAAATTATAAATTCTAGATTATTAATTTCAAGTAAGCACCCGTTACCAAATCCCCTATCGTTTTTTGAAACCACAAAACTGAAAATTCTGAACGGTATTAAATGGTGTAGTATGATTTTCTGTAAAACACTTTATAGTTTCAAAACTTTGGTTAAACGTTTGCCTCATTAAATTCTCGGAGTATTGTTTTATTTCCAATCCGCTACATTTAAGTGGTCCGTTTTCAGAAAATGTTCCTAATAAAAAATTTCCATTTTCAGCGATAGCATTAGTAACTATTGCAATATATTTATCCATGCTTTCTTGTTCTGTCAAAAAATGGAAAACAGCTCTATCATGCCAAAAATCAAATTTGATATCTGTACTGAATTCTGTTATGTCAGAAACAATCCAACGTACTTTATCTGCTTTTTCTCCTAAGCGTTTTTTTGCCTTTTGTAATGCAAACTCAGATATATCTAAAACCCAAATATTCTCATAGCCGTTTTCAAGCAAAGCATCAACTAAGTTACTGTCGCCGCCACCAATATCAATAATATTAGCCGTTTTAGAAAGTTTCAACCCTTCTAAATAGTTCATTGCAGTTTTAGGATATTTTTGTGTCCAACTTACCTCGTTTGGACTTTTTGTTGCGAAGACATTTTCCCAGTGAGATTTATTATTTTCCATATCGTTTACGCTCTACAACATCCGTCCAAACTTGCAATTCCCTCTGGAGTTGCTTTTACCTCGTCGGCATCGTAACCTAGTTTAGAAATTCCTAATTTAATATCTTGTAAATCAGTTTTCTTTGGATTGTAATAAATAGTAAATGTCATTTTTTCATCATCTAGTTCATACATTTTTATGCCTTTTATTTTTAACATTTCTGTTTTAAACTTCAAACCACAGGTTTCACATTCTTTGCAATGATCACAGTTTAAAGTAGTTTTTATAACTACTTTTTGATTAGTTTTCTGAGCTAATCCTGAGGTTGAGATAAAAAGAGTAAATACTATTAAGAGTATAGATCTTGAGAAGGTTTTTTTCATAATCGTATAAATTGTTTTTTAAATGTTTAATAGAACCGTTTCTAAATTTAACATATAAACTAACCCTGGGAAATTCACGGCAAGGTTGGTTTAAAGTTTTCACCAAAATTAAGTATAATTTTCTTCTTATTTCTCAGGTACTGGTTCGGTTAAATCCATACCACATTTAGAACATTTATCGTTCATTTTTCCTTGCATTTCCGGATGCATAGAGCAGGCATACATACTAGAATGGTCCGTCGTGGTAGAATCGTTATCCATCACTGAATCTGTCTCTACGGTAGTTACAGTGGTTTCTTCTTTAGTTTTTTGATTGCAAGAAGTCAATACAAAAGCCATTACTATGGCCGAAAAGATTAATTTTTTCATTTTAATTAGATGTTACGTTATAGATTGATTTCTGCTATATGATTACGATTAAGTCGTTAAGTCCATTAGAGTTTAAATGTTTAAGTTGTATAATTCTTATTAATTATTTTATTTAAACGCATTAAAAAAGTTGTACTCCAGGTTAAAATAAAAACCATTTGGAGCAGTTCTTAACATCGAACTCACCAACTCTTGTCGGTATGCTAAATCTATCCGTGCCTGACTATTAATAATAAATTGAATTGCAGGAACTACGTCAAGATAGGATTTACCGTTTTCGTTTATTGTTTGTCCCACGAATTCAACCATCAAATTGATGTTGGTTTGCTTGAAACTAGTGTACTTCTTTGGGTACATCAATTTACCCAAAGACAAGGTGTAATTAGTAGCATTATCTCCTAAATCATTCGGGAAAGGATAATTCGGTTTGTTGTCGAATGCTTTTTCAAAGCTTACGGATGAACTAAGGGCTACTTTTTTTATCAGTTTAGTAGCTACAAATCCTGCTTCAAAACCAGTATTGTGTCCCATGATTTCAATTTGCTCCTGATGAATGTCGGCATTATTAAAGCTGTATCTGCCGAATGCCGCCAAACGAAAATGACTGTTTAAATCATCGGTTGAATAAAAACGGTATTTGGTGTAAAAACTTCCTCCTTCGGTTACTAATTGGTCACTACGATTACTCACAAAGGCAGATGCCCTAAACATTAAATTCTTATTCAATCCATAAGTAACCTCCGGCATTAAATGATAATTATAACCCGATACAAATTCTTCTTTAAACAATGATTGTGAGAGTCGTGCACTCAGTGTATTTGCGGGAACATTACTGGCAGGATCTGAGACTACAAATAGCTCCTGACTGTAATTTTTTTGAAATGCAAACACGAATAAAAGAATGATTCCCTTTCTCATTAGTTTAAATATTTAACATGAAAATCGTCTTCGTTGTTTGTATTATAGGTTATAATATTCTTGAGCGATTTTGATAATTTCTTAAATTCTTTTTCGGTAACATAACCTTTGTCTAAAATTTGAATTTGGACTTCGGTATTATTATTTGAAGCGTTATTAACTAAAACATAAGCACCTTTTTTGATGGTTTCAGCTTTGGTTGTGAGCACCAATGAACCGATAAAGAAACCTGCTTTCTCTACCTTTTCCTTAAAAACTTTTGGGCTTAATGTATTACCTTCTGCCAGTGTTACTGTAAATGTATTTGTATTTAAATCGGTTTCTACATTAACCACTTCGGGTACGCTTTTGAGTTGTTTGTTTATAGCATTGGAACACATGGAACAGGTTAATCCCGTTGCCCTGATTTCAGCTTTTGAAATTTGCGCATACGTATTCGTGCTTGCCAGCATGATTACTGCACCTACTAATAGGTAGATATTATTTATTTTTTTCATTTTTTTTAATTTAAATAGTTACTTATTTCTTCGTCAGTTGGATTAATAGCTATTAAAATTCCTTCTTCGTTAAAGAGGAATTTAGATGGTAATTCTTCTACCCCAAATTGAATTGCGGTATTTGCGTCAAAACCTTTTGGGTCTATTAGCTGGGTAAATTTTATTTTGTCTTTTTCAATGGCTTTTGTCCATTTAGATTTATCTGTATCTACTGAAATTCCAATAATGTGGATTTTATCAGCCCCAAAATCATTGTGAAGTTTCACTAACTTCTTATTGCCCAATCTGCAAGGCGCACACCAAGAAGCCCAAAAATCAATCAGCATAAATTTTCCTTTAAGTTGATGGCTAGTGACTTCTTCATTGTTTTGATTATTTAAAACAAAGCTTGGTATTTTATCTCCAATTTTGAGTTGCGCACTCAGCGTTGTAGTGTTAGCAAATACTAGTAGTATAAAAACTATTGTTCTCATTTTTATTTAATTGTTTCAACCGTTTTACCACAGCTTAACATCATTGAACCATAGTACGGATTCTTTACTGCATTTTCTTTGCTCAACCAATTAGCACCTTTACCATCGTTGAACATTGGACAGAATTGATAGTACACTGGAGTTTCATATTTAGAAACCTTGATTAATGTGTAAATGTCTTTGGATAATGTAGTAAAGTGATCGCGTTGGTGGTTTACCTCTTTTGTATCGGCGATATGTTCTGCATCTTCTTTTATCATATTTACAACTTTCATCCAAACCATATGTACATCCATTTCAAGCTTATCCATTTTGACATTATTGACGGCCGACAAAAGTTCTTTGGAAGCTGAAGCTGAATTAGTCCCATCAGAAGTGATTAAAGCATCTTTCAATGAAAAATAGTTATCAAATACTGCCTTTAACTGATTTTCCTTTTGAATTCCCGTAGCAGCTGTTTCAGATTGCATACCGTGATTAGAATGGTCTTCGTTGCCAGCAGTTGTTTTATTTTCCTCTTTTACAGGAACTTTTGCTACTCTTTCATATTGGCAACAACCGTGAAGGTTATTGTATACCTCATCCGGAGCAAGAAATTTGTCACTATCGTAACCTACCAGTGCGATTCTTTTGAGTATTTCATCTTGATTTGTTTTGGTGGCATCATAAGTTATTGTAGCCATTTGTGTATCATGGTTCCAATCTACATTAGCGATTTTTTTGATGTTTCCTGCTTTTTCGATTTTGGTTTCGCACATGCCGCAATTACCATAAATTTTAACCGTCTCGGTTTTGGCATTTTTAATTTGTGCATTCGTTGTAATTGATAGCAATACACAAATTGCTAACATTATTTTGCTAAATGAATTTTTCATTTTAAATAAAATTGTAATCAAAGTGACCTACCTTGATTGGTTAATAAAAATAAATTTGAATAAATAACAGTTGCGGAATAACGTTGTTGCATCACAAAATTGGTATAGCAAAAAACACATTAAAACTGATGTGATTGGATAGCAAAACGCTATAAATTTGACACATTTATGGCTGTCAAATTTGGATTTAGCTTATTTTAGGAATTAGCCAAATTGAATAAAAACCATCTGAGATTAATGGTGTGGTGTATAAAAATTTAACTTTCTCAATTGAAGAATAGCTAAACATATTATTTTTTAAATTAATTTCAGATAAAAAACTTACTGAAGAAGCTGGACACGTTGAAGAACAACCACATTCAGAATGACCACATTTGCCTTTGCAACCTTTGTGGTCTTTTTCTTTGGAACTATCGCTATCACAACAACTTCCTTTTTCTTTTTTAGTAGATGAAATTTCTTTTGTACAGCAGCTCTTTTCAGAACCTTTACCACAAGCTATAGCACTGCCAGGCATAAGGAATAAGCCTAATAAAACCAGTAACATGATGTGAATTTTTTTCATTGCTAAAAACATTGTGTCAAAATTACTAAAGTTTGTTAGAATTTTAACAAACTTTAGTTAATTTTTAGGATTATTAATTATTGAGTAATGATTGCTTCGCCAACTCGCTGACTCTCTGGTGAACAAAGTTACGCTTTGAAAATAGCAAACCAACTAAAGAAAAAAAGCAAGCTATTTAGCTTGCTTTTCCTATTTATTCGTTGGCGATGATATTAATTTCATTGAGCCCATTTGGGGTAGCCTGACACAATAAAACCAACTTGTTTGCAACAAGTTATTTTTTTTATTCCCCCAAACCTTTCGAAAGTAAACTCCCGACGCTTTATGGAATAAAAAAAACCGAAACAAAAGTTTTGGTTTTTTTGTGGGCGATGAGATTTGATATTAAGAGGAGGACTGCCAGTGGCAGTCAGGTACGCGAACTTTAGTTCGCTTTAGAAACCTGTCGCTATCCGAAATTTCTTAATTAATTCGGGATTAGCTTCGCTATGCCCGTTCTTGGGAACCCTGAATAAGAAAAACCAACTTGTTGCAAACAAGTTACTTTTTTTATTTTCCAACCACTTACATAAGCCAACTTTTGACGCAGCTAAAAAATAAAAAACCGATTAGTTTCCTAATCGGTTTTTCTTGTGGGCGATGAGGGATTCGAACCCCCGACCCTCTCGGTGTAAACGAGATGCTCTGAACCAACTGAGCTAATCGCCCTTAATGCGAGTGCAAATATAGACTACTTTTTTGATATTGCAAACATATTTCAAAAAAATTATAAAATTTCTGCCACTACGAATGTGCTCCCGCCAATATAAATTAAGTCATCAATATGGGCATTTTTGGTAGCTGCCAGATAAGCATTTGATACTGAAATATAGGTGTAGCCGATAAGATTAAACTCAGCTGCTTTTTCTTTTAAAATCATTTCATCTATTCCTCTTGAAATATTGGGTTTGCAGAAATAATAAATAGCATGTTTAGGAAATAAAGGTAGAATTACATCTAAGTTTTTGTCATTGACCAATCCCAAAACAATATGTAACTGGTCATATTTCTCCTTTTTCAATTGGTTTATGACTATTTTCAATCCGTGGGCATTGTGGGCAGTATCGCAAATAATCTTTGGATTTTCTCCCAGTTGTTGCCATCTGCCTTGTAATCCGGTATTTTTAACCACATTCAAAAAGCCATTTTTAATGTCCGTTTCTGATACAGACACCAACTTTTTATCCTGCAATACTTTTAGGGTTTGCAGCACCGTTTTCTTATTCTGAATCTGATAATCGCCAAGCAGGGCAGAAGGATAATTTTCCTGTATCAAATCAAAAGCAAAATAAATTTCGGAATGCGTTTCATTGGCTTTAGCCAAAAAAACAGGCTTTGTTTCGTCAACATATTCACCAATAACCACAGGAATATTGGGTTTGATAATACCCGCTTTTTCAAAAGCAATGGCTTCAAGCGTGTTGCCCAAAAATTGGGTGTGGTCCAATCCAATATTGGTAATAACCGAAACTAAAGGCGTAATTATATTGGTCGAATCAAATCGTCCGCCCATTCCGACTTCAATAATATTGATATCGGTTTGTTCGGTAACAAAATATTCAAAAGCCAATCCGACGCTCATTTCAAAGAAGCTTAATTCATTGGCTTCAAAAAAAGATTTGTTTTTATTTATAAAATCACAAACATAATCCTCAGAAATAGTGATTCCGTTGATGGCAATTCTCTCGCGGTAATCTTTTAAATGTGGAGAAGTGTATAATCCGACTTTATATCCTGCTTCTTGTAAAACCGAAGCCAATAAATGTGAAGTAGAACCTTTTCCATTGGTTCCGGCTACATGAATACATTTCAAATGCCGCTCAGGATTCCCTAAATGGTTGGCCAACAAAACAGTATTGGTAATGTCTTCTCTATATGCCGTTGCACCTTGTATTTGATACATCGGCAATTTGTTAAACATCCAATCAAGCGTTTCTTTGTAGTTCATAATTTTAGGAAAAAAATTGGCGGTCAATATACTTTTATACGTTTTTTTTCGTTTATATTGTGATGCGTATTCTAAAGCACAAAATTGAAATTATTTTCAGAATTAATTGCCATAAATCAGATAAATATGATAAGCACGTTTTTACAATTACAAGCTGATACTTTAGCTCAAGCACTTCCTACAGTAGACCCAGCAAATGCTGCTTTAACCAATGAAGTTTCGGTTTTAGAATTTATTTTCAAAGGTGGTCTATTTCTAATCCCAATTGCAATTTTGCTATTTTATACCATATATCTCGTTTTTGAGCGCTATTTGTACATCCATAAAGCAGCTAAAATTGATACTCATCTGATGAAAGATATTCGCAATCATTTGAATAATGCCAATATAGAAATGGCGGTTTCTTCTGCAGAAAGAAGTGGTAATGCGCAAGGCTATATTATCAAAGAAGGTGTGTTGACAATTGGAAGGCATATTGGAGAAATTGAATCGAATATGGAACGTGCTGCCAATATTCAAATTGGCTATATGGAAAAGAAATTAGGACAATTGGGTCTGATTGCCGGTATTGCGCCAACACTTGGATTTATCGGAACTATTTCTGGAGTTATTAAAATTTTCTACAGTATTTCGGTAACGGAAGACATAAGTATCGGAAATATTTCCGGAGGATTGTATGAAAAAATGATCAGTAGTGGCGCAGGTTTAATTGTTGGTATTATTGCCTACAGTGCCTATCACTTATTCAATGGAAAAATTGATGGATTTTCATTATCTATTCAAAAGCAAGTGTTAGAATTTGTAAATATAATTCAAAGACCACATGGCCATAAAGCGAAATAAACGATTTCATGCAGAAGTCGCCACATCCTCTTTGAGCGACATCATGTTTTTCCTGTTGTTGTTTTTCTTAATCATCTCGACCTTGGCAAATCCAAATGTTATCCGGATGACATTGCCAAAATCGAAAACCAATGAAAAGACAAACAAGCAGCTTATCACGTTATCCGTAACCGAAGAAAAAAGATATTTCATTGACAAAGAAGAGGTGCTTTTGGAGCAATTGGAAACCAGATTACTTGAATTAATGGATCCGGAAAAGCAACAAACGGTAATCATTAGAATTCCGGCTACAATGCAGGTACAAGACTTGGTGGATGTATTGCAAATAGGAGTAAGGAACAAACTGAAGTTTGTGATTGCCACGAGTCCAAAATAAATTTTATAAAATTAAATAGTTAGCATATGAAACTGAAAACTTTACTGTTGATGGCATTTGTAACGGCGTCAACTTTTGCACAGGAAATCGAATTCAAATTTTCGAAAGAAGGACTGACCGATTTTATTGTTACCACTTATGACGGTTCTGCGAAAGATACTTACAACAGGGCAGCAGCATGGGTAAAAGAAAATAGCAAGAAAAACTTTGTTGTGGTTTCTTCTGTCGAAAATGAGAAAATTGTTGTTGAAGGTGTTAAACCAAATTTTCTTTGCAGTAAAGCAGGAGGAACAACCGTTTGTACGTTTGCTACGTTTACTATTGCGATTACATTCAAAGATGGAAAATACAAGTTTGAAGCTATTGGCTTAAGCGAAAAAGCGAATAATTCAATAACTACTATGGTTCATAATCTGGATGATTTCTCAGAGTATTATGATAAAGATGGTACGTTAAAAAAGTATAAGGATGATGTGCCTGCAGCCTATGAATCACTTTTCAATGACTTAAATAAAAGCCTGATTGCCTTTATGGATAAAAGGAAGAAAGCCGAAAACTGGTAGTCTTCCGATAGTTATTTAAAACAAAAATCCCATTCATTCGAATGGGATTTTTTTATGTTTAGTTCAGCCCGAAAACGTAAATAATCGTTCCAACCTGTTTTTCAGGAGCATTACTTGAGGCTTCCCATCGAGTTTCCATAGCTGCTTTTCTTGCTTGTTCTAATAAACAACGATTTGTATTAGTTGTTCCCTGAACTCCTGGAGTTACACTGATAGTATTTCCATTTCGATCTACATTCACTCGTACCGCAACTCTACCAGATTCGTTACCACAGGGATTCTCAGGTTTTGGTTTGCTTATTGCTTTTCTGTTTCCTAAAGAATAACCTGAACCGCTTCCAATTCCACCACCATTTCCGCTGCCACTTCCTGAACCTGTACCCGAACCACTTCCTGTTCCGTTACCTGAACCGTTTCCGCCGCCGGAACCTGTTCCGCTTCCATTGCCATAGTAACCGCCGGAGTTTAGATTTCCGTTGGCACTTCCTTTATTTCCACCTTTGGTATCATTACCATCACCACCTTTATTGCCAAGTATACTGGATAAAGCATCATCAGCATTTTTAGAAACCTTTGGTTTTACAACTACCGGCTTTACATCTTTTTTGACAGGAACGGGAGTTTTTACGTTGTCTTTCTTTGGTACAACAACATTGTCATCAGCATTATCATCTGAAATCACATCTTCATCGGGAGTTGTTACTGCTGCAGCTTTGACCTGGTCTTTTACGTTAAGGACTTCACTTTTATAATTATCGCCCATGCCAAAATCGCTATCGCCAAAGTTCATCTCGATGCCGCCACCGCCGCCGCCACCCATAATTTTCATATCGGCAGGAGGCCAAAAACGTAATAGGAAAAGTATAAGAATTAACAAAGCATACACCACAGTCGTGATTGCTAACGATTTTTTGTCATCTTGAGATAGTTCAAAACTCATAGCTTTTTCTTTTGTTCGTTAATAGATATAACGCTTAAAAATACAAATTATTGTGCAATACCAACAGATATTTTTTATTATACTAGTTGTTTCAGGGCAATTTCAAAAGCAGTTGCACTGATATTTTTTTTGCCTGCATGCAAATTGTGTGCCTTTTCTAATGCCTTTTTTATAATTTCTGAAATATCATAAAAGATAGCTTCATCGGTCATCTGTACTTTTGCTTCCATAAAATAAGCAAAAACCCTTGCCATACCACAGTTTGAGATAAAGTCAGGAATCAAACTCACTTTGCTGTCCGTTTCTTCCATAATGCTGCCAAAGAAGATTTCCTTATCTGCAAATGGAACGTTGGCACCACAGGAAATTACTTCCAAACCGTTGTTGATTAAGTTATCGATTTGTTCTTTGGTCACCAAACGGGAAGCTG
>JAYURX010000205.1:0-10075 GCA_043755965.1 Flavobacterium sp.
AATTGAAGCACCCACAAAACCAAAAGACCCGGCAAGAGTATCATTTTTCTATTTCCCACAAACCAAAAAATGAAGCAGAAACCCCTCAGTCAAGAAATATAAAAAAATGATACCCTTGCCCGCGCTACTGCCCCGTCGCACTCGGTAAATATTTATTTTTTTTAAAGGTTTTCATCTTTTTCGTAAATGGTTATCAATTTCGTAGTCGTATTTTTGATAAATATCCATAAAGTCCAGAGTGCCTTCAAAAAGAGCTTTGGATAAAGCGAACTCTCGATATACACTCACAAGTCCACCTGCCAAAGATATAATGACATTCGTTTCGTTTTCCCCAATAATATAACGCACATCTTTCACCCAAAAAAAAGAAATTCCCATTTTGGCTTTCACAAAGAAAAAATCAAATGTTTCGTATTGTCGTGGTAAGACTTGGAGCGAAGTTTTAAACGAGGTGTAGCTATCAAAATATTTAAAATGGAATTCAACTTGAACATTCCCCTTTGAATAGAATAACTGAGGTTCAACTTCGTTCAGTTCGAATATATCTTCATAAATTTCACGAAGCCATTTACTGATTTTAACGGAAGGATAATCGCTTAGCTCAGAAATCTTTTTGATACTTATTTTCTCTTCATCCTTAAAGTAATTCCGTTGTAAAATCCATTTCAAAAAATCATTATAGGATTTTGCGTTGTTATGGTCGTATAATACTTGTGACCATATTAACATATCTCCAAGACAGTACAAATACTCTAGG
Source organism: Flavobacterium sp. (assembly GCA_043755965.1). Classification (GTDB taxonomy): domain Bacteria; phylum Bacteroidota; class Bacteroidia; order Flavobacteriales; family Flavobacteriaceae; genus Flavobacterium. The sequence continues at coordinate 758 of JAYURX010000205.1, forward strand.
GTTGTGGCTTGATGAACTAGTCTAGGCTTTTGTTTAATTCTGGCCATTTTTATATAAATGTATTCATTTTTTTTGAAAAGTTATTTCCAAAAAAAATAAAAAAAGAGAGCAAAGATAAGTTCCGGGTATTCAAAAAAGCAAGTTCAAGCCTTCGGTTCTTTGAAAATTTTTTCCACACCATTTACCTTAAAAAACAACGCTTTCAAAGAAAATATTTTCAAAGAAAACTTGCTTTTTTGAAACTCTCCACTTAGGAGTACGGCTTTCTTTTTTTTCTTTTTTTCTTTTGAAAAATTTTGTGTGCGAAGCATAGCTGAACATACCAGTACTCAACCAGAACCGGAAGAAGAAAGAACCTAATCATTAAAGCCGGAGCCATGACAAATTTTATCATCAAGACACACAGAAAAGACACGTTCTATGCAAAGCCTCACTTATTCATCCTTAACAAAGGGCTGAACAGCGGAAAACCTCAAAAGGAGCCATTCACAAACAGCTTTGTGATTATCTTCCAACAAGAAGAGGATTGCGAAAACTTCTATTTTATAGCTTTCAGCTTATGGCAAACTAAGTTTTGGCACCAGTTCCTATGCGGTTCGGTCATACCATTCCTGCGTCTTCCGGATTTCAAAAAGGAATTCAATCCTAGAGCAAAAGTGATGATGGAAGAACATGAGCAACATCAAAAAAATATTGCAGCTCTGAAACTCTTAGAACAAAAGGAGAACCAATTCCATGAAAATATAAAACTCATCAATGATCTTCGTCGTGTTATAATGTATAGATATTGCAAAAAATAAAAAAAATTAAGGAATCAACGGAAATTAATCGTTACACCTGTTACAAAGCATCACGATAGCAACATAAAAATTCAAGATCTAATTTCTTTCTTTATTTTTTTTTGGTTTTAAAAGCCATTGCTTTTAATTCTTGCTCCGCTCGTGATATCCCATATTTTAGTGCTACTTCCTTCCATCCAGCTACAGCACTCAATACTTCTTCTACTATTTCTGTGGCTCTTTTTTCTGATAGTCTAAAAAACTCGGATACTTCCATTGCAAGATTTAAATCTAAAGAATTATCGGCATCAGAAATGTTCAGTTTTAATCCGGTTCCATTTTCGACGGGATTAATATCGTATGCAGGGGATAATATCCATCCGTCATTAGTTAGTAAAAACCCATGATTTCTAAGATGATCATCTGTATTTGTTACACAAATACTAAATACAATTCTTCTCCAAAGCTGCTCCAAGTCCTGTTTCACATTGGCACCATTATTTTGTATAAAATCAACAAGATCTAAATAACTGGCCCCATCCGCATGATCCTGGCCATCTATATATCCAAGCATAGTCATTGCGGAGGCAAAATGTATTCGATATCCATCGCTCCCTCGATCAAATCTCTTAGTGAGAAAAGTATAATAGTTAGAGGAGTACTTTTGTGCTTTAGATTCTGCCATATTAATTCCTGCTAAAATAGCTAATTCATAAGTTACAATTTCCCATCCTCCTATATCTCCTTGGTCGTTTCGACTTGGAAACTTTGCTATCCAAAGGCTACCATCATTATCTACAATACTAGCTTTGGGTCTTGCTCCACCTAATGAAGCTCCGGGAGCAATAAGCATACTTAACCATTTTAAATATTCAGGATCATCAATAACATCATCCTCCTCTAGTCTTAAACTTATTTGTTCTAATTCTCTAAGAGAGGTCCATGGTGGGCTAGCCATATTCTTATTGTCATTTAAAAATGGACCATCTTCTTCCAATTTAAATCTTAGTGCTCCCATTCTGTGACCATCATATACACCGAGTAGATAATCTGTTTCAAATAATTTCTTTTCTTCCCTATCTTCATTTCTAGCGAGAGCCGCTTCTAATCTACGCATTAAAATACGACCCCAACGATCTGGTGAGGAATCTAGAAATATTCCAAAATTATCTTGGTCCTCGTTAAGGTAATGTAATCCGGAAAATAACTGCAAACTAGGGTCTAACAACTGAGCTGGTCCATTTTGCAACCATTCATCAATATATTCGAAAGAAAATACCTCTTTACCTTTTAATCGGTCAGAATGTAACGTACCCATAAGTGAAGGATTTTCCATTCCTGACCAATGTGCATAAACACTTATATATCTTTTATTATTTTGTTTAGCCATTCTTATCTTTTCGTTTTGGCGCTCTCTCATTTGTACTAATGCTAGCATCTTGTAATTTTCTTCCTAATTCATCGTCTTTTGCAAGGAAAAGAAAGTCCTTTTCTAATCCCAACACTTGTAAAACCAACAAATACGAACCAATACTTACTGTTGGTTTGCCCTTTTCAATTGCAGACAAAGTTGGTCTACTAATATTTGCACGTTCTGCTACTTGTTCAGAACTAAACTTTCTTCTCAGGCGTGCAAGCTTAATATTCTCACCCATCTCATCAAGAATTTTTCTAGTTTTAGGTAATATTATCATTTTCTTTTTTGTCATAACGCAAAATATATTTTACAAATATACCCTTTTTTGTAATTTATATTTAACATTATAGAAAAATTTTAAAAGTAGCCTTAAAATTTCAAATACACCAACTTAAAAAAAATGCCTAGTCATTTAGACTAGGCATTTTATATCCGGTAAAGGTTACCAATCAAAACCGGATTTACGCTGAACTTGGTTCAGTGCTTATTTTTAGATTTTGTCAACCATTTTAAGAAGAGAGAAACTGCAAAACTCACACTTGCTCCGACTACTGCTAAGATAATTGTTTTTACAATATCTTCAGAAAGGATATTTGGCAAAATGCTCAATACAGTTCCGGTGGCAGTTCCAGTCTTTAATGTGATATTAGTTTCCATCACGAGCTTTGTTGAGGTATTCCTTTTTGTCATCCTGAGCTTTGCGAAGGACCTCATCCTTAACAGTAATTTGACTTACTGCAGACAAAACACCACCGGCAACAGCTGAATATCCGGCTATGGTTACCAGCACGGCCGGCAAAGCGACCGGAGCGGCGATAATACTACCGCTAACGGCCAACAAGGCCAAACCAATAGTTCGCAAAATCTTAAAAAACTTGGGTGTGGGCGCTTTCGCCCTTTGAACTACATTCATGATCTTATGATTTAGTAGTGATTAGTATTTTTACAACTTCATTTTCTGCAAGAACAGGATAAACCAATTTCTTAACTGCCGAAAAAGCTTTTCGAGAATAGTTTCCTTTTCCAATTCCGGTGTGCTTAGTTACAGGAGCAATGCAGCCTAACAATTCCTTTTTGGCATCATTGGCGGGATGAATCAATATTAAATCTCTTCCCGGAACATTCACTAAATGCAAGTGCCATCCAAATTTTTTACTGTATCGCTGCTGCAGTATATATTCTCCTTCAGGAACACAAGAAACTCGCTTTTGGTTTTCCAACCAGGGGAGCTCGATGGTATAACAAATAAAATTGCCGTTCCATTCAAGAGTTCCCTCTGTCCCTTCCGGAAAATACTTTCTGGTCAAAATTAAATCCATTTTTAACCGCTTACTTTGTCAGACTGAGCCTGTCGAAGTCCATTACACACCGCTGTCAACTTTCACAATCGCCAACGGGTTAAAAGCGCCATTTTTCAATGGGTACATTTGTCCGTTGATTTCCTGATAGAATTCAACGCCCAAAGCCAAAAACAAAGGTTTAGTACTCGCAGCAGTAACAGCATTCACTTGGTTAATAGCTGCTGTCGCAGTAGCATCCCAAGGCAAAATAGCTGATTCAGAAGTAGAAACAACAAAAGTTTCAGCTTCAAAATCCACTTCTGCCCCGGCAGAAATGATTTTAAAGTGAGTTGTTCCACTTGGAGCTGCTAACATGTTAGCAGGCACAAAAGAAGCCAAATCAACGGTGATGTCACCGGTAACTCGGTCTATTGCTCCAACAAAAGGAGCAAACAAACTGGTGCCCAGTTTACCTCTGATATTGAATTCAAAACCGAATAACAATTCAGCTTCTCCATCAATAACATTTCGCAATCCTCTTTCACTGACTAAATCAGCTTGGATTACTTTCACCATTGCCTGGGTAAGTCTACTCACCATTCTGCCATCTGCAGAATTCAAAAGCAACGGTCTAAGAGCAGTTCTCAAAAGCTTTCCGGCTTTTCCCGCTCTACCAAACTCGGAACCATTCTCACGCGTTCTCTGAAAGTTGGGATCATTGGCGATTCTACTCGCATCAATGCCACCTTTCTCACGCGCCAAGTGCCCGTCTTGGGTCTTATAAAAGGTAATATCCCCGATAGTACCTTTCAATTTAATTATGCCTTTCTGTCTGTCCATAACTTCAAAATTTTAATTAATAAATTGTTTTCAAACTCACTCAATCCTAATTCTGTTGCAACACTTTCGATTGATTTCAAAACAAATTTTATAATTAAATGAATACACTCAATAAGCTAGATGCTCTAAATGTCATACAGTGCTATAAATGACAGAAATAAACACAATTGTCATCTTGTATCGAAAATAACAACCAAACAATTGCTATATGCTTTTACATATAAATATATTTTATTTAAACAAATTATATGCTTTTACATATAATTTATTATATTTGCTTAAAATCAATGCAAAAGCATATAATTATGAACACACTAGCCGATTTTGTAAAAGAGAAAAGAAACGAAGTAAAACTAACCCAGGAAGCATTTGCGGAACGTGCGGGAGTGGCACTTACCGTCATTCGAAAAATAGAACAAGGCAAGGAAAACCTCAATCTCGAAAAGGTAAACCAAGTACTTAAAATGTTTGGTCATACTTTGGCTCCAGTCAACGCAAGGGAATTATCAAAAAATGAAGACTAAAAAATATGAGAAAAGCAGCCGTATATTATAAAGAGTTTCTCGCTGGCATCCTAACCGAAACAGACGACGGAGACTATACTTTCGAATACGATGAAAAGTATGTGATGGAACATCCCAAAGAAAGCATCACTATGACAATGCCGGTAAGGTCAAAAAGCTATACCGACAAGCGATTATTCTCTTTTTTTGAAGGATTGATTCCGGAAGGGTGGTTATTAGACATTGCATCCAAAAACTGGAAAATAAATCAAAATGACCGTATGGGATTACTTCTGGCTTGTTGTCAGAATTGCATCGGAGCCGTAAGTGTACAACCAATACCAAACGAAAATGAGTAAGAAGTGTCTATATTGCTACAACCCTTTGCCGAATGATACCGTTGGTGATTTCCACGAACAGTGTAGTCTAGAATTTTTCGGAACCAAACAACAACCTGTATTCGAACATTCATTAAAACAAATGTCGGAATTGGCTAAAAATGTGGTAGAACGAAGTGTGGCGGTTCCTGGAGTGCAACCCAAACTATCCCTATCTATTGTTAACGACACCCTGCAGGACGGAAACAAAGGGCGGCTTACCGTTGTCGGAGCCTTGGGAGGAAATTACATATTCAAACCACCATCCGACCAGTATCCGGAAATGCCCGAAAACGAGCACGTCACGATGCGCATTGCAGAAGCTTTCGGTATCAATGCCGTGAAATCAAGCCTGATACGATTGCAGTCAGGCGAACTATCTTACATTACCAAACGCGTTGACCGAACAGATAAAGGAGAGAAAATCCATATGCTCGATATGTTCCAAATTACCGAAGCCTTTGACAAATACAAAAGTTCTATGGAAAAAGTGGGTAATGCACTAAACGAATATTCAGACAACACTTTGTTAGACAAATTGTATTTTCTCGAATTGGGGATTTTTAGTTTCCTCACGGGTAATAATGATATGCATCTGAAAAACTTCTCTATGATCCATTTTGGAAAAACCTGGACATTAGCTCCAGCATACGATTTATTAAACGTAGCTATAGTAAACCCAAACGACACCGAAGAACTGGCACTAACACTGGAAGGCAAAAAAAGAAAACTCAAATGGGAAAATTTCGAAAAACTAGGCATAAACCTTGGACTTAACGAAAAACAAATAAAAGGAATAGCAAAACGTTTCCAAAAAAACAAACCCATCGCCATCCAATGGATTAATAATTCATTCCTATCAGAAGAATACAAAGAGAAATACAAGACGCTGATGGAAGAAAGATACCATACCTTATTTCAGAAGGAATAATCGCATACTTTTTTTGATTAATTTTACTACACGAAAGTTTGGCCAACAGTACTTTACAGTATCTCAAAGCCTAGTCAAAGCCATAGATAAAGTATGAAATCAGAAAACAAGAGATTGTGTATCTACCCAAAGGATATACAGCGCATAACCGGCAAGAGTTACCGTCAGAGTCTTAGACTACTCAATAAGATTAGAAACGACCTTAACAAGCTCCAAAATGAGTTTGTGAGTATAGAAGAGTTCTGCCATTACACCAGCTTGAAGTATGAGCAAGTAATCATTTTGATAGTTGATTAAAAAATCTAAAGAAACAGTTCAAATTTTGAACTTCAATAGTATTTAATTCAGATAATTTTCATAAATTTACTATGTCAAATAGGCACAAAACGAATTAAATTGATAGGGGTATAATTCGGGGTACTTAAACGATTGTTACAGCGTAAAGCCTTATAAATAGGGCGTTCTACGAATAGTTCAAATCCTTCTGGGATCACAAATTAACAATTGGATTACTCCAAAACCCCGAAAAACCAAAATTTTACGGGGTTTTTGTTTTTTACACCTATTTAGGATACGTTAGGATAGTAAACATTTAAAAATTGAATTTGACTTTTATTTTTTTAACAGAAAATGAAATAATTAAAAAAATGAAAGCAAATCCCAGCACAAATCGGTTTTCTTCATAATCAAAACTAATGCTCACTTACAGCGCTGTAAAACGTCTTATGACCGTAGCACCCGAAGTTGTTCCGTTATTGCATCTTGTGTCAACCGTCCATTCGTAACTGCGTCTTGGTTTCAGCGGCACATTTTGCGATGTGGCGGTTACGTTGCTATAAGTAGTCCAGTTGAAGGCTCCTACTTCCCTAAACCGTACCGTATACGATTGCGCGTTTGCATTCCCCGTCCACCGAAGTGTAGCGGCGTTTCTGGTAACACCGGTTTCTGAAAGATTGGTGGCTATTGTACAAGTGTAGGCAGTAGTAGTATTGCCGGTAGTAAAACTTGCTGTTACTGAGTTGGGTGAGCAGTTTGCATTTACTAACCAGTTGTAGTTAGTAGCGGCAATCAAACCACTTACCACAAGCGAATTAGCGGTTGTGTTTATACTTGTCCACGTAGTTGTTGCGGCGGTTTTATATTGAACAGTGTAGCTGGTGGCAGTGATAACAACCGGCCAGCTTAGCGTTGCCGATGTTTGTGTTATGTTGGTTGATGTTAGTGATGTTGGCGCTATACAGGTAGCATTTCCGGTCGTAAAGCTGGCAGTGGCAGCAAAGGCGGAGCAGTCTGCTTTTACGGTCCATTCATAATTATTTGCACCGGTAAGTGACGAAATAGTCATACTTGTTGAAGTCGTGCTGCCTGCAAATGTCCAAGCAGTCGCAGTCGCCAATTTATATTGAACGGTATAATTAACCGCACCGGGTGTAGCAAGCCAGCTTAAGGTTGCCGCTGTTTGCGTAATGTTGGATGATGTTAGTGATGTTGGCGGCGTACAGACAGCGCTACTTGTTGTAAAGCTGGCATTGACACTATAGGCGGAGCAGTCTGCTTTTACGCTCCATACATAATTATTTGCCGCGGTAAGTGCCGAAATAGTCATATTTGTTGAAGCCGTAGTACCTGAAGTGGTCCAGGTCGTGGCAGTAGCCAATTTATATTGCACTGTGTAATTAGCCGCACCGGGTGTAGCAAGCCAGTTTAAGGTAGCCGCTGTTTGTGTAATGTTGGTTGTGGTTAATGATGTTGGCGCATTACAGGCAGCCTGTCCTGCGGTGGTGAAGCTTGAATTACCGGCAAAGGCGGAGCAGTCCGATCTTACGGTCCATACGTAATTATTTGCGCCGGTAAGTCCCGAAATAGTCATACTTGTTGATGCAGTGGTACCGGCGGATGTCCAGCCCGAAGCAGTGGCCAATTTATATTGGACAGTATAATTAACCGCGCCGGGTGTAGCAAGCCAGTTTAAGGTAGCCGCTGTTTGCGTAATGTTGGAAGTAGATAGGGATGCAGGAGCAACGGAAGAAGTGCCCCCTGTGATGCAGGATGCGTTCATCACCTTATCGCGGATAAGATTACCGGGATAAAAGCCAAAACCATTATTAAAATTTATACCTATGCTGGTAAGATGGCAGTAACTCATTATGGTACCGCCATTTACCGGCGCCGGACCTGCTGCACAGGTGCCTTCGACAGCATAGCAGTTATCAAGGGCTCCGGTTGACCAGGAACAGGATTGCGTGTGGGGAGAACCAAGGTTGTGTCCCAATTCGTGGGTTACTACTTCGACGGTCCAGCTATAAGCCGGAGCATTATTATATGTGCCATAAACCATACTTACGCCATACCCATACGCCTTATTGCAAAGTGTATTTACGTAAGCAACCCCACCGCCCAGATTACGGGTGGTAAGGAAATGTGCAAGATTTCCGTTATAGTTGGAACCCCGTGTTGTACGGAATGAGTTCAGTATATTGCTTGTTGTGGTTAATGATGCATAAGGATCAGGGCTGGTCCATACAAACATTTCTGAAATTTGTATGGCAACATTTTCATTGGCATATAGTGTAGCCACCTGGTTAAAAAAAGCGATTACATAGTTGGTAAGCGTTGAAATGTTGCTGCCTTTACTTTGATAAAAAGCATAATCGCATTCTAAGTAAACATTTACGGTTTTACAGGCAATGCCAGCAACAGGTGCGGATGGCGCGGTGACCTGGTAAGTAACATCGGGGGTTCCGCAAAGTATTCCTTCAGGTACGGGCATATCGTTCTGATTGTAAACAATAAATTCAAGCCCTTCTTTGGTAATGGTAAAATTCCCTTCGGAGGTGGAGAAAAAACCCGTTACATCGTCAGCCGACAAACTAAGCGAGGCAATATGTTGTGGATTATTATTTACAATCCCACGGTATTGAACGCTTCGGTTATGCGCAGCTCTACCGTTGTTAGTCTGCACGCCAAAATCAGTGGCGGTAACGGCAACACGGGATAAATTTAACACATAAGTCCGATCGCCATAGGGCACTACTAAATTCAGAAGTGCCGGTTGTGTATTTAAAATGGAATTGAGTTGATTACTGTTAGCATTAAGATTGTATTTTTTTGTACGTGCAAAGTCGGATGTACCCTTTGAAAAAATACTTGCCTGTTGTGGTGTTTTGCCCTGGGCCGAACGTTGATACCAT
>JAYURX010000206.1:0-4181 GCA_043755965.1 Flavobacterium sp.
ATTGATTGATAGAAACGTCAGCGACATCATCAACTTTCACGAATATGCCGGAGAGTTTGTTCAAAAACCAATCAATGTTTTTGACTCTGTAGAAATTGCACGTTCAATTTTAAATCTAGACTTACCGCCTTCGCGAATTGATATCGGAAAATTAACTTATGAATATCATCTTGAAGACAATAAATATGATGACAGCCGCGCCTTTGTTATTGACAAATTAAAAAATGCCAAAGATTTTAAAAACCTAAAACCAAAGGATGTAGTCTTATATGGTTTTGGTAGAATTGGTCGTTTGTTAGCCCGTGAAATGATGAGCAAAATGGGTAAAGGGGAACAACTTCGTCTTCGCGCTATTGTAACCCGCGACAGAAACGATGCGACCTCTTTGGAAAAAAGAGCTTCATTGCTGCGTTATGATTCGGTTCATGGAGATTTTCAAGGTTCTGTTCAATCTGATGCCGAAAACAATGCGTTGATCATCAATGGAACAACAGTGCATGTTATTACGGCTAATGGTCCCGAAGATATTGATTATACGAAATACGGAATTGAAGATGCCTTAGTAATAGATAATACCGGTGCTTTTACAACCGAAGAACAGTTGAAGCGTCATTTGACTTCCAAAGGCGTAGATAAAGTATTATTGACGGCGCCGGGAAAAGGAATTCCTAATATTGTTTATGGTGTAAATCACAACGATTATAATCCGGATAATGTAGCCATTTTTTCTGCTGCGTCTTGCACAACCAATGCTATAACACCTGTTTTGAAAGTGGTAGAAGATACGCTTGGCGTTGTTAAAGGCCATATTGAAACCATACATGCTTATACCAATGACCAAAACCTGGTTGACAATATGCACAAAAAATACCGTCGTGGCCGTGCGGCAGCTTTGAATATGGTAATTACGGAAACCGGTGCCGGAACGGCTGTTGCGAAAGCACTACCCAGTTTAGCCGGAAAATTGACTTCTAATGCTATTCGTGTTCCTGTTCCAAATGGTTCATTGGTGGTTATGAATTTGGAAGTTAGCAGAGCGACTTCTTTTAAAGAGGTAAATAAAATTATGAAAGAATATGCTTTGGAAGGAGAATTGGTAGAGCAAATCAGATATTCGTTGAATAACGAATTGGTTTCTTCCGATATTGTTGGCACAGCACAACCTTCTATTTATGACAGCAACGCCACAATCGTTTCGGGCGATGGGAAAAATATTGTGCTCTATGTGTGGTACGATAATGAATACGGTTACAGCCATCAGGTTATTCGTTTGGCAAAATATATAGCAAAAGTTAGACGCTATACTTATTATTAGTAGATTATTAGTTCAGAAAAACCGTCTCTTCATCGTTGATTAGACGGTTTTTATCGTTCAAACACAATTTTTTCTAAATAAACGCGTTATAGAATAAATGAATTTATTATATTTCGCCCCTAATTTGTCCCCAACAAATCTATTATTATGAAAAAATTGCTTTATAGCTTCCTGATTATGAGTTGTTTTGCCTTCACTGAAAAAGAAGGTGACCCAAAAATTCAAACCTACAATTATGGTCACAACGGAATGGAATTCGTGGCTCGTTCCGATAAAGGAATGATTATCGTCAGTACCTACAATTCGAAAATGACGATTCGTCAGGACATTGCGTATAAAATTTATCAATTATACGCCAATAACAAATTAACAACAGGACCAAAAACAACTATCTGCGGTGAAGAAGCCGATGTGACCGGGAGGTGCTCTGTAACCAAAAAAAACAATCTCATCAATGTTGAATTCTACTACGAACTTGTGGAATGGAAATCGGGATTAAAAGAAATGTATAAAAAGAAGAAAGTAGGATAAAAAAAATGCTCAACAAATGTTGAGCATTTTTTTTATAATTCGATTTTCATTGCTGTGATAAAGTAATATATGGCAAACCCTATAAAACCAATAATAATTGCCCAAAACCAAGCTGGTGTGGATTGTGGCGTTTCGCTTCCCTCTATGAGAAATTGTTTTTGATTTCCTTTGCTGTATGCATTTATCATTAATGGAATTATTCCGTCAACAACTTCATTTTCTTTGATGCCTTCAATGGCAATTGCAGGACCATTTCTAACTTTAAAAGGAATAAGCCGAATACCTTCTTTCCCATTTGGATCTTTACTTACAATTTTTAATACATGATCGCCATCAATTAGTTTTCTTGTATCTAATTCAAAATTTATTGGCGCTTCAAACTCACCATAAGGTTTAGTTTCGTTATCCAAAAATACTATTACAGAACTTTTAGTACTCATAATCTCTTATTTTAAAATTGAATATTTAATATGGTCTAAATTTTTTTCACCTGGCTTAATTAACCATTTAACTGAAAAAAACAAAGTAATCACTGCAATTAGGATAGTTATCCAAATACTGACATAATCCCAATTGCTATCCGGACCAGAGCCATGGACAATTCCACGAAGTGCTTTAGGCTGATTTCTTTCGCAGACAGGGCAAGCAAATGCAACCATTGGAATTAATAGTAAAAATAAAAATGTGATTGTTTTTTTCATCTTTATTGATTTGCTGCCGAAGCTTTAATTTTTACAAAATCCATGATTTTTTTTATCTCTTCTTCAGTTACTTTTTTGCCTTTATTTCCCCATGAACTTCTTTCATAATTGATAATAGCTGTAACTTCTTTTTCGGTAAAATTCATATTCGTTCCTACCGCAGCCATCACTCCAAAGTCGGCACGTGCATCGTAACCATTCATAATGATATCAACATACAAATCGAGATTTTCGCTATTAACAACTTGACTGCCTTTAAGTGATGGGAATGCTCCTTTTAGCCCTTCGCCATTAACTTGATGACAAGCGGCACAATTGGCTTCATAGAGTCCTTTACCATCAACAGATGTCGAGCCATCTTTGTTTGCAATCGTTGTTGTCTTTTTATATAGAAAATTATACGGCAATGTTCCTTGTGGCAATGGTGTTTGTTTTAGAGATTGTATATATGCCACCAATTGCAAAGCTTTTTTGGTAGCAACAACTTTCCCTGTTTCACCATTTAAAAATTGATTTGGCATACTTACCACAACATCATTTTTAGACGGGTTGGCTTTTATCTCAAATAACCATTTATAGGACGGCATTATTGACTGCGGTACAACAGATCTTGGTTGGTACAAGTGCATTAAATTCCAATCTTGGCTTGATTGACGGTTTCCAACATCGGTTAAATCCGGTCCGGTTCTTTCTGTTCCCATTAGTGTGGCTGTATTTTGCCAAATGCTTGTCCGACCGATATTGGCATAATCAGCCGCCATTCCGGGACGACTTCCAAACATTTTATCCATTTCAACATTTCTGACCTGTTGCGAGTGACAACCCACACAACCTTCGGCTATGTATATAAGTTTTCCGGCTTTGGCATCACCGGAAAGCGGCTTTGTCCCCGGCAATGGCAAGTTGTTGTATTGATTTTGAAACGCTGGCATTATTACAACCAAATAGGTCAGAAATGTAAATAAAAGTCCAGCTGTGATGTATAATCTCTTATGATTGTTAAAAATGTTCATAGCTAAAGTTATTTTATTTGTTGCTCTAAAATCTTAAACGCTTCTTCTTTCACATCTACTTCTTCAACTTCTTTTGTGGTCATCTGATAAAAATTATATGCAAAAACCAAGTGAGAAATAAACATTAAACTTCCACCGATGGCACGCCATAACCAATAATCAAACATCAAAACAACACTATCAATGAATGGTTTTCCCTCCATCCACATTAACCCTCTCAAAGTGGAACCAATGGACAGTGGAACTGAATACAATATCAATCCGATAAAGGCAAGCCAAAAATGAACTCCGACCAGATGCTGTGGTGGTTCTTTTCCGGTTAATCTTGGAATCACTACATAAAATCCACCCCAAAGTGCAAATGTTATAATTCCGTAGAAACCTAAATGCGCGTGAGCAACCGTAAAATCGGTGAAATGCCAAATCAGATTGGTAAACTTAAACGCTTCGGCAGTACCTTGTAATGAAACAATAAAATAGTAAATGACTGCAACCAGGAAAAAAGGTAAAGTGTAGCTTGTGGCTACTTTATTCCATTGTCCTTTAAAGGTCATCGTGAAATTTATAGTTCCCGCTACAACCGGAATAATCATTCCTGCGCTTCCTACTATGGCAACGGTT
>JAYURX010000207.1:0-4175 GCA_043755965.1 Flavobacterium sp.
ATTAGTAAGCAACCTTCCTGCGCCATTATATGCTGCAACTCCTGTATCCTCTAATGCTTTTGCAGTTGCAAGTACTTGTGTGCGGTCGCTAAAATTTAATGAGCCATAATCAAAGGCCAAATCAGGAAGTAACATTCTATCAGGATTTGGTAACGCTGCGGTCAATGCGGCCTGAAAAAACTCTCTGTGAATCAGTTCGTGACGATACAAATCAGTGAGTACTTGCTGATCCTCTGCTGTAAAATTTGTGGTAAAACCACTAGAATTAACAACTCGTGTGTAAAAATCGGCTTCTAGTTGTTCCAAGGCGTAGGCATACGTAAGGACTCCTAAATCATTGCCGCCTAAATCAAAAACACCGCCTTTTGGACCGGGAAAATGCCCGTTGCCCCTTTTCATCAAATCAACCTCTTCGTCATTGCTACAACCGGCGAGCAACAAGGTCGTTCCCACGAGTGTAAGTCCGCTCAATTTGAGAAAACTTCTTCGATTGGTAAAAGAGGGTCTAGCCTCTTCAATTTTAACTACATTTTTCATAATCTAACATTTATTAATTAATTAATAATCGAATAAGCATTGTTAGATAGTTTAAAATAGATTTGGGGAAAAATTATTGAACTATATTCTAAGTACGAAATTTTAATTTTATTGGTTTTGTATTTAACTACAAAATATTTAAATCATTAAAAAATATGATATAACCTTAATTTGATGAAAAATAAAACTTAAAAGGGGTTGTTTTTATTGGTTTGATACGGCGCAAGAATAGTCTATTTTTAAATTAAACTAACTTTACTGAACCCTTACGAAAACCTGATTACTAATTGAACATATTGGATATAATTTTATAATGTATATTTGTCTTTTAAGAAAATGATTATTGATTCAAATAAGATTTCTAAAATTAGTTTAATATCTAAAGTCGGGATTACATAATTTTAATAGTTATTTTCATTATTCAAATATCTAACACGGTTATTCATGAGATCGAAAGCCACACTTAAACAAATTGCAAAAGAATTAGGAGTTTCTGTTTCTACAGTCTCTAAAGCGCTGAATGGAAGCCCTGAAATAAGCGAACCAACAAAGCAACGTGTTCAGGAATATGCCAAACTCAAAAACTACAAGCCAAACGTTATTGGATTAAATCTAAAAAACAGAAGAACCAAAACCATAGGTGTTATTATTCCCAATATTTTAAATTCATTTTTTGCCAAAGTTTTTAGTGGCATTGAAAAAGTAGCTGATGAAAAAGGATACAAAGTTATTACCTGTATTTCCAATGAATCTTCCGAAAAAGAAATCAATGCACTCGAAATGTTGAGTAATGGGACCATTGATGGTTTTATACTTTCAATTGCTGAGGAATCCCAAAAACTTCAGAAATTCGATCACTTTACTACTATAATAAATGAGGGCACACCAATTGTCATGTTTGACCGTATCGCCGATGAAGTAAACTGTGATAAAGTTATAGTGGATGACTTTGAATCGGCAATGAATGCAACCGAGCATTTACTTAAATCGGGATGTAAAAAAATCGCGTTGCTTTCTGCTATTGATAATTTGAGTGTCGGTAAATTAAGAGCTCAGGGTTTTTATAAAGCACTTGAAAAAAACGGGATAAAAGTAGATGAGAAATTGATTATTCTGGCCAATGATAATGAAGAGTTCAACAAAAGGATTGGAGGCTTTTTTATAAAAAACAAACCCGATGGCGTTTTTGCCCTGGACGAACACGCTTCGGTAACTGCCATGAAACTCGGAATCCAGAACGGATATAAAATTCCACAGGAGTTATCACTCATTGGATTTGCCGACGGAGTCTGGTCCCGAAGAATGACGCCAAGTTTGTCAACAGTAAGCCAGCACGGACCGGAAATTGGAGAAGTAGCGGCACAGTTATTAATCGATAAATTGGAAAGCACCGAAGAAACATTTACGTTTACTACTACTACAATTAAAACAGAATTGCGTCAAAGAGATTCTACAAAGAAGCTATTCTAAAAATATAATTAGTTTCGACTAAATTTTTTATTTCTGAAACGAGTTCAAAAGTCATAGCGTTTTTTAATGCTATGGCTTTTATTTTTTCAATCTCACAATCCTGAGACAAAATCATATAACAATTACCTGATGCTAAATAATTAGGTAACTGCACAAACAGTTTTTCAAAATAGTCGAAGTTTTCACCGCAAAACCAAGCATGCTCTTTAATGTTGTTTGGTTTCTTTGGATAATACGGCGGATTGATAATGATGTAATCAAAAGGTTGATTTTTCAGGTTGTCAAATAAATCAGAATAAATGATTTTTAATTTCAGATTATTTTTTGAAGCATTGGTTTCCAAAAAATCCAGTGCCGTCTGATTCACATCAGAAGCGCTCACATTCGCCCCTTTTTTTGCTGCCAAAAGCGAAATAATGCCGCTGCCGCAACCTAGCTCAAGGAAGGTTTTGTCTTTAAATTCAAATTCTTTGATAAAATCCAACAATATTTTAGTGCTCAAAGTCAGTTGTGGCGGAAAAACATCCGGATGCACTTTGATGCAAATTGTGTCGTAGCAAAAAGTTCTCGGTCTGGAATAGTATAGATTCAAACCGAATTTCAAGAAAGGATGTACTATTTTTTTAATAAAACTTCTCATCTACTCCGAATAAAATCCTTCAATCTCGGGTTGACGATACTTCCAAAGTTTGTGCAGCGCTTTAATCTCATAAGGAAACTTATAAAATCCGGATTTATAACGCCAACTTGCCGCTGTTGTCAAAACTGTTTTTTTAAAACCACGAATTCTAAAATCGGAAACGGTTGGGTAATAGCCATTCAATACGGTTTCAAAATTTTTAATAGTGTCAATCATATAAGGTTTCAGCCAAGGTGTCAAGGGATTTTTTCTCAAATCGAAGTTTTCCCAGCTTGGTGAAATCCAATCTTCTAAATGCTGCGGAAATGAAAATCCGGCATCCAGAATTTGTTGGTACAACTCAGAACCTTCAGTGGGAACCGGACTAAAAAGGTAAATAATAATCTCCGCATCGGAATTGATTTCCTTAATTTCCTTAATAAAATTGATGTCCCACAGAATTTGGTCATACACTTCTTTCTCTGTTTTAGCTGGCATTCCCAATACAAAAGACAATTCGGGAATAATATCAGCATTTTTCATTCGAAGCACAAAATCCTTTATCATTTGTCCTGTTTGAGTTCCGCCTTTGTTCATTTGCTTAAGCACCGCATCATTGCCGGTTTCAGCGCCAAGGAAAATCATTTTGCAGCCAGCTTTTCGCATCAGTTTTAGTTCGTCATCGCTGTACATATTGATGGTATCAATTCGTCCTTCGCCCCAATAACTGATGTTGTCGTTCATGATGAGTTCCGAAAATTCCAATACCCTCTTTTTTGCCGTAAAGAAATTATTATCGTGAAATTCAACCGCATCAATGTTGTATGTCTCCTTGAAATATTTTACATCTTCATAGATTCTTGCAGCCGACATGCCTTTCCATTTGGCATTATAGATTGGAACTACGGCGCAAAACGAACATGAAAACGGACAACCCATACTTGAATGATAAGATAAGGTTTTGTATCCCATAAACGTTTTGGGCAAATAATTTTCGACAGGATAAAACGAATTTAAGTACTCATACGGAAACTTCGGCAAGGTGTCTTGATCCAATAAAGCTTCGGCAGCAGTTTTGATAATTTCGCCTGTGACACCTCTATAAATCAGATTCTTAATCCCAAAAATGTCCTCTTTCCTTTTTTCTTCAAGTGCGTTAATTAGGGAAGGAAAAGCAACATCGCCGGGACCATTAATGACATAATCAACAACCCCGGATTCCAGAGAAACCCTATATTGATTGGCTGCGAAATAACCGCCCCAAATGGTAACTGTTTCGGGAAACTGTTGTTTTATTTTTTTGGTAAACGGAATCGCTTGACGCAATTGTGGTCCGGGCATTACGGTAGAACCAAAGTATTTATACTCACCCGATTTTAAATAATTTTCAATGGTTTGCCAAGGGTTTTTTTCCAAATTTCCATCCACAAAAACGTACTCATATTTGCCATGAACAGCCGCGCCAACCTGCAAAATCGAATTGGGAATTCGATGTTTGCCGCTGGCACTTTTTGGGTTGAATATGATAATTTTATTTGTTGGCATGTGT
>JAYURX010000208.1:0-4162 GCA_043755965.1 Flavobacterium sp.
GGCCATAAATTTGCCGAAAACTTTACCCAAAAAGCATTCATCGCGCATGATACCGAAGATGAAGTAGTGCTTATTGACGAAGGCCGCAAATATGCAAAAGCATGGAAAAATGCCATCTATATCGAAACGAAAGGTCTAGGACACAGCATGCATGACGCCGATTTGTATCAAAAGATAATTGATTTTATTTAGGAGCGATTGGTTCGGGCTTTCTTGGTTTCTATATTCCTGCTGTACGTTCCAATCTTTTTATTGTCACACTGAGCTCAGTCGAAGTGCCTTCCTGACAATAAAAAGAATTTCCACTTCCATCAGGGCTAAATAGTGATTGCCGTGTCTAAAAATCTGAAAATCAACACAACTTAGAATACAACTTTACTTTTTTGCCATTTCTCCAAAAAAATTACATTTCAACAATAAAAATTTCCTATTTTTAACAAAATCATTACTAATTACTTTTACTAATTATTCTAATCATGAAAATAGATAAAATACAAGCACTTCGTGGTCCCAATATTTGGAGTGTTCAACGTAAAAAATTAATCCAAATGCGTCTCGATTTGGAAGAAATGGAACAATTTCCAACCAATAAAATTGATGGTTTTCGTGAAAGAATAGAAGCTATGTTCCCAACAATGATTGAACATCGCTGCTCAGAAGGCGTTCGTGGCGGATTCTTTTCCCGCATTGAGCGCGGAACCTGGATGGGACATGTAATTGAGCATATTGCTTTAGAAATACAAACTTTGGCCGGAATGGAAACCGGTTTCGGAAGAACCCGGGAAACCAAAACGCCGGGAATATATAATGTAGTTTTTAGTTATACCGAAGAAAATGTCGGAATGTTTGCCGCCGAAAGTTCGGTTGCCATTGCCGAAGCCCTAATTGCCGGAACGCCTTACGACCTCGAAGCTGATATTCAGAAAATGCGTGAAATAAGGGAACGCGTTCGTCTTGGTCCATCAACGGGAAGTATTGTTGAAGATGCAGTTTCACGTGATATTCCATGGATTAGGTTAGGGACAAACTCTTTGGTACAATTGGGCTATGGTATCAACCAAATGCGTTTTCAGGCTACAATTACTTGCAAAACCAGTAGCATCGCGGTTGATATTGCCTGCAACAAAGAACAAACGAAAAAAATGCTCGATGCTGCTTCTATTCCGGTTGCCAGTGGTGGTATTTGTGTAGATGAAGAAGATTTAGATGATGTTATCAAAAAAATTGGTTACCCAATTGTGTTAAAACCATTGGATGGAAATCATGGAAAAGGCGCATCTATTAATGTAAAAACAAGAGAAGAAGCTGTAGAAGGTTTAGCTTATGCCAAAAAATACAGCCATAGAGTTATTGTAGAAAAATTTATAACCGGCTATGATTTCAGGGTTTTGATTATTGATAACAAATTAGTCGCTGCCGCCAAGCGTGAGCCGGCTCATGTTAGAGGAGACGGAAGGAATACTATCCAACAATTAATTGAAGAAACCAATAAAGATCCACGTCGTGGTTATGGCCATGAAAATGTCCTGACGCAAATTGATGTCGACAGAGATACAACCGATTTACTGGAAAAATTAAATTATACCTTAGAAACTGTTCCTGAAAAAGGTGAAGTTGTTTACTTGAAATCCACAGCGAATTTAAGCACCGGCGGAACTTCTATCGATGTAACGGATATGATGCATCCTGAAAATATTTTCCTTTGCGAAAGAATTTCCCGTGTCATTGGATTAGACATTTGCGGTGTTGATATTATGGCTGAAAACCTAACCCAACCTTTAAAAGAAAATGGCGGCTGTATTCTGGAAGTAAATGCTGCTCCAGGATTCAGAATGCACTTGGCACCATCGGAAGGATTGCCTAGAAACGTTGCCTCTCCAGTTATTGATATGCTTTATCCTCCGGGAAAACCGAGTCGTATTCCAATTATTGCCGTTACCGGAACCAATGGAAAAACAACTACAACGCGACTTTTGGCCCATATTGTAAAAAATAATGGATACAAAGTTGGCTTCACAACCTCTGATGGAATCTACGTTCAAAACCATATGATGGAAAAAGGGGATACAACCGGACCGCTTTCTGCTGAATATATTTTGAAAGATCCAACCGTTGAATTTGCTGTTTTGGAAACTGCCCGTGGCGGAATTCTTCGTTCCGGACTTGGCTTTAGCCGTTGTGATATTGCCATTATCACCAACATTCAGGAAGACCATTTAGGTTTAAGTGACATTCACACTTTAGATGATTTGGCTCGTGTAAAAAGTACGGTTGTAAAAAGTGTTAAGAAAGATGGCTGGGCCATTTTGAATGCCGAAGATGATCAATGTTTGAAAATTGCCAACGAATTAAGCTGCAACGTAGCGTACTTTAGTTTGGATGAAAACAATCCAAAAGCAAAGCAGTTTTCTAAAGAAGGTAAAATTGTTGCCGTTTATGAAAATGGATTCATTACCATCAAAAAAGGCGAATGGAAAATCAGAGTTGAAAGAGCAACTCATGTTCCGTTAACCATGGGCGGAAAAGCCAAATTTATGATTGCCAATGTTTTGGCTGCGACTTTAGCTAGTTATTTACAAGGATTTAAAACCGAAGATATTAGTTTGTCATTGCAGACATTCATTCCGAGTGCGGCACAAACACCGGGAAGAATGAATATTTTTGAGTTCAAAAAATTCAAAGTATTGATTGACTTTGCACATAATCCTTCAGGATATAAAGGTGTTGAAGAATATTTAAGTTCGGTAGAAGCCACCAAAAAAATCGGAATTATTGCCGGTGTTGGTGACCGTCGTGACGAAGATATTAAAGAATGTGCTACGATTGCGACAAGAATGTTTGATCATATCATTATCCGCCAAGAGAAATATTTGCGTGGCAGAACCGAAGAAGAAATCATTGGTTTGATTTTGGAAGGAATCGCCGATAGCGGCAGAAATATTACTCATGAAATTATTCCTAAAGAAGTGGAAGCCATTAAACACGCTATCAATAATGCCCAGGAAGGCAGCTTTATTACGGCTTTAAGCGATGTAGTAACAAACGCTATCAATATTGTCCAAGAGTATTTGGATAAAGAAAGTGAAGAATAGATAATACAAAATCCCAAACCTTTAACGTTTGGGATTTTATCTTTTTAAACCATGACAAAACTACAACCGCTTTTAGACCAATTAGAATTATATATTCCCGATTTTGAAAAAACAAATCCTGGGGTTTCAAATGCAACAATTGGCTGGCAAATAGACCACAGCTTACTGGTTGTTAATCTCGTAGTTGCTGAACTCAAAAATTCCAATCCAGAAAATTACAAATGGAAGTTTAATAAAATGCGGCTCTTAATCCAAATCGTAAATACAATTCCAAGAGGAAAAGTCAGAGTGCCAAAAGCAGTAAAGCCTGTTGATGTTGCAACGAGTGCAGATTTGAAGGCCAAACTTGAACTTGCCAGAAAGAACATCGCCGACATGGAAACACTTCCTGCGAAAAGTTATTTTACGCATCCGTTTTTTGGCGATTTGAAATTGAAAACAGCGATTTGGTTTTTAAAATTGCATACCAAACATCATCTTAAGATAATTGATGATATCAATAAGTTATAAGACATGACTAAGAAGAAAATTTCCCTTACTAAAAAAGTACTCCTTCTAATACTATCCATAACGATTCTCGGACTGATAATTCCCGAGAATTTTAAAATGCCGGTAGTTGGCGCAACTAAAAACAGTTATAATAAGGAATCCTTTTGGTATTATCCTTGGGGTAAATCAGTTACACACAAAGGGGTTGATATATTTGCCAAAACGGGCACGCCAATTATTTCTTCAACTAAGGGTTTTGTCCTTTACTGTGGACAAATTAGTATGGGTGGCAATGTTGTTGCAGTCTTAGGGCCAAAATGGCGAATTCACTATTACGCGCATTTGGACGAAATAAAAACAGATACTTTTTCATTCGTTGGACACAAAGACACAATTGGGACTGTTGGGACATCCGGAAATGCAAAAGGTAAAACCCCACATTTACATTATACCGTTTCGACCTTAATTCCCTATTTGTGGCGAATTGACACTGATCATCAAGGTTGGAAAAAAATGTGGTATTTAAATCCGATTGAAAAGCTTAATAAAAAAACCAGCTATTAACAATGTCTAGGTTTTCT
>JAYURX010000209.1:0-9986 GCA_043755965.1 Flavobacterium sp.
ACAGGCCATTCAGGATCATAAAATCACGATTTGTTTTACGGCTCCAACAGCATGGCGTGTCATTACTTCCAAAGTAACCGACTTTGATATTTTCAGCTTGCGCATCTGCGTTTCCGCCGGAGAAACCTTGCCGCTAAAAGTTTGGCACGATTGGTACGAAGCCACCGGATTAAAAATCATTGACGGCATTGGCGCTACCGAAATGCTCCATATTTTTATTTCATCCAATACGGAAAATATGAAACCCGGCGCAACGGGAGTTCCCATTACGGGTTATGAAGCTAAAATTATTGATGCTAATGGAAATGAAGTTGCTAAAAACGAACCCGGAAGATTGGTGGTTCGAGGCATCACAGGTTGCAAATACCTAAACCGCATCGAGAAACAAAAAGAATATGTTGAAAACGGTTGGAACGTTACCGGCGATATTTTCCGCCAGGATGAAGAGGGCTATTTTTGGTTTGTGGCTCGCGGCGATGATATGATTATTTCTTCGGGGTATAATATAGCTGCAATTGAAGTAGAAAGTGTACTTTTAACACACGAAGATATACTGGAATGTGCGGTAGTTGGATTGCCCGATGAAGAGCGTGGCATGTTGGTTTGTGCCCATATTGTTCTGAAAGAAAAACATAAAGCGACCGACAATATGAAAAACCATATACAGCAATGGTTCAAAGAAGTAGCCGCTCCATATAAATATCCGAGAGTGATTTATTTTACCGACGCATTGCCGAAAACCGAAACCGGAAAAATACAACGATTTAAATTGAAATAACTATGAAAAAAACGCTGCTTAAATTATCTATGTTATTCTTTGTCATCGCTAGTATCGCTCAAGCACCTGCAATTCAATGGCAGAAAACTTTTGGTGGTTCTTCACATGAAGAAGCGCTGAACATGGAAACCACAACTGATAATGGCGCAATTGTCGTTGGTATGACGGCTTCAAACGATGGCGATGTTTTAGGTTTCTTGGGAGGTTTTGACTATTGGATCCTCAAACTTGATGACAATGGAACTATTCAATGGCAAAAAACATTGGGAAGTTCAAACGGAGATGACAGAGCCAATTGTGTTTTGCAGACAAATGATGGTGGTTATATTGTATCAGGCTATTCCGATTCAGTCACTGGAGATATTGATGTTAATAAAGGCGGATACGATTATTTGGTTATTAAACTAAGTGCTAACGGTTCAATCGAATGGAAAAAAAACTTAGGTGGAACTAATACTGAAATTGCCAAAAGTATCATTAAAACAAGTGATAACGGTTATCTGGTTTCGGGAATTTCAAACTCCTTCAATGGCGATATTACAGGAAATCACGGCGGCAATGATTACTGGGTAGTAAAGTTAGCTACCAATGGAGATATCCAATGGCAAAAAAGCTTAGGCGGAACTTCTGATGAATATGCATTCAAAGCCATAGAAACTTCAGACAATTCATTTGTAATAGGCGGATATACATTCTCCAGCAATGGCGATGTATCAATGAATCATGGAGATTTAGATATTTGGATTGTGAAATTAAATTCGACTGGAAACTTGATTTGGGAAAAAAGCATTGGAGGTTCTGCTTTAGACTGTTTTGCAGACATACAACTGACCAATGACGGTGGTTATATATTGACAGGACAGACACTATCTCACGATGGTGATGCTGTCGCCAATACCGAAATGATGAATTCCTGGGTTATTAAATTAAACAGTACTGCAACTATTGAATGGCAACAATATTATAAAAATTATGGTTGTAATTCCGGAATGGGAATCATACAGAATATAGATAACAGCTATGTTTTGCTGGGTAGAAAAGAAAATGATGCAGGAGATGGATATCCCTATTATGGGCAAAATGATTTTTGGGTTTCAAAATTGAGTCCTACAGGAGCCGTATTATGGCACAATACGCTAGGCGGAAGTAGCTATGAATTTCAATACGCTCTGCGTCATTCGCTAGATAATGGATATTATTTATGTGGTTCTTCAGCGTCAACCGATGGTGATATTACATCTTATCATGGTGCAGCAGATTATTGGGTAATAAAACTTTCACCTGAACAACTATCGACTCCAGATTTTGAACAGAGCCATTTAATAGCTTATCCTAACCCAACCAATGGCTTACTGCAATTTCAGCTTCCAAATCAAATGCTGATTGATAAAATCATTATAACCGATGTAACCGGAAAAATAATTCTTGAAAAAACAGCAAACGGTAACCAGATAAATACTGAGAGTTTTTCTATTGGTACTTATTTCGTTCAGGCTTTTTCAGGCTTAAACAAATATCAAGCAAAATTTATTAAAGAATAACATGAACCAACCTTTTACAAAACAAGAAAAAATAAGATTCAAGCATGTGGATTATGCCGGGATTGTTTTTTATCCGCGTTTCCTTGAAATGTTAAACGATTTAGTCGAAGACTGGTTTGAAGAAGCCTTAGAGCGTCCATTTTCAAAAATCCATCAAACCAACGGAATTCCAACGGTTGATTTAAAGGTCCAATTCAAAAAAGCAGCACGTTTAGGGGAAACCCTAACCAAAAAGCTATGGGTTATTAATCTTGGTGGCGCTTCGGTGAATTGTGGTTTCCGATTTGAAGATGAGCAGGGAAAAACCTGTTTAGAAGGCGAAGTAACGTTGGTAAACGTAGCCATAGCCGAAGACCGAAATAATATAAAGGCAGAACCTTTTAATGAAGATATGAAAATAAAAATATCAAAATTCGTAATTCGTAATTCGTAATTATTTATGGAATTCAAAAAATTCAAAGCTGCGGCCGTACAAACATCTCCCGTTTTTCTCAATGTAGAAAAAACGATTGAAAAAGCCATTTCTTTTGTAAAAGAAGCCACTGCAAATGGTGCCAACTTAGTTGCTTTCCCGGAAGTATTCGTTGCGGGTTATCCTTATTGGAACTGGATTATGACACCAGTTCAGGGAAGCAAATGGTATGAAGCGTTATATAAATCAGCTGTAAAAGTTGATGATGATGTAATGAAGCCTTTGTATGAAGCTGCGAAAAATCACAATTGCCACATCGTTATCGGAATCAACGAACGTGGTGACAGCTATGGCGCAATCTACAACACCAATCTCATCATTGACAATCAGGGAAAACTTATTGGCAAACACAGAAAACTGGTACCAACCTGGGCAGAAAAACTAACATGGACAAGTGGCGACGGTTCTTCCTTAAAAGTTTATAACACCGAAATTGGTCCAATCGGAACTTTGGCTTGTGGCGAAAATACCAATACTTTGGCGCGCTTCACTTTATTGTCACAAGGTGAATTGATTCATATTGCCAATTATATTTCGTTGCCCGTTGCGCCACCCGATTATGATATGGCAGAGGCGATTAGGATTAGGGCAGCCGCACATTCCTTCGAAGGGAAATTGTTTACAATTGTTTCGTGTTCGACGATTTCAAAAGAAATCATGAACGCTTTGAAAAATGACGTTCCAAATGTAGAAGAATTATTGACCAGAAAAAACTCGGCTTTCTCCGGAATTATCGGTCCGAATGGCGCTGTCGTTGGACAACCCTTAATTGACGACGAAGGAATTGTTTACGCTGATATTGATTTGGAAAAATGCATTCAGCCCAAACAAATGCACGATATTTTGGGACATTACAACCGCTTTGATATTTTTGATTTGCGGGTAAATACAGCTCCGACTAGAAACATTACCTTTATTGACAACCACGACGAGTTTAATAAAAAATAAAATTTAAATCCTACTTGAGTCAACAATTTTTGGTAATAAAACTTTGACAACAATTAAACTATTTTAGTATATTTATAAGAATTTAAATGTATTTCTAAATTATTTAACTGTATACTCTGTTTTTATGGAAGAAAAAACAAAAATTCTTATCGTTGAAGACGAGATGATTATTGCAGCTAACATATCGTTACAACTTACTAATTTGGGATATGAGGTAACGGGAATTATTCCCAGAGCTGAAGAAGTATTGCCCTTAATTAGACAGCATCAGCCCGATATTGTTTTGATGGACATAAATTTAAAAGGCCATTTGGACGGAATTGATGTAGCGCATTTAATTCAAAATGAATTCAAATTACCCATTATTTTTTTAACGGCTAATTCAGATGAATCTCATTTTAATAGAGCCAAAGCTGTAAATCCGTATGCCTTTCTTTCCAAACCATTCAAAAAATTAGATTTACAGCGCGCAATTGAGTTAAGTGTAATAAGAATTAAAGACGAGAAAGGGTTAGAGAAAAATAGCACTACAGAAAATGAAATCCCATTTATATTGAGCGATTGTATTTTTGTTCGCAGCCATGATAAAATGGTAAAAGTTTGTATCAATGATATCCTATACATTGAAGCAGAACGGAATTACTGTAAAATTCATTGTAAAGATAAAGAGCATTTACTGGTTACAACCCTAAAAGATTTGGAAGAAAAATTATCCGATAATGAATTAATGAGAATCCATCGTTCCTTCATCGTCAACCTTTCGCATATTGATGAAATAGCATCAACCCATGTTGTTATTGCCAAAAAAGCTATTCCAATAAGTGCTGATTTAAAGAAACAATTACTACAACATATTCAAAAGATATAGTTTTCTTAATCCATGTTTATGAAAAAATTGATATTTTATATGTTGCTTCTTTTTTTTAGTAAAGGATTTAGTCAAACTAATACCGCAAAAAAACTTTCTACTGCCCAGGTTTTAGAATTGAGTAAGACGTTTCAAAACAAAGCGTTGTGGTTTCAAGATATGCCACAGTACAACCAAGATAGTATTACTTATTATTTTGAAAAAGCGAGTGCTTTACTCAAAGACAATCCGTCATTTTATTATGAAGAATTAGGAACACTTTATTTGCAACGAACCGATATTTCAGAAGTTTATAATTCCTACGCCAGCATGGATTCGCTTGCACTAATAGGTTGGTCTTATCTAAAAAAAATACCTGAAAATAAACAAAATAAGGTGCTGTTATATAATTTTTTAGCAAACTGGGCAACTATTAAGTATGAGTTGGGAGAAAACAAAGTAGCTCTAAAGCTGTTGTCTAAAGCATTAACACTAACACAAAATTTTAACCCTGATTTATCGGTTAAAGTCATAAAAGACAAAGGCATTTTTTATGAAAGATTCAACCTTGACGAAGAACAAAAATTAGCTTATTCCTACTTGTCAAAAAGTCGTTCCTATTATGAAAAAAAAGGAGAAGAGAATAATGCCTTGCAACTTTTCTCTATATATAGATCAATGATTGGTTACTTTGATTTGCGGACTAAGGATTCTGTTTCTTTCTATTCCGAAAAAATTAAATTACTTTTAAAATACACCAAAAAACCACAGAATCATGCTTGGTATTATGCTACATCAGGAAGAGATTTAGTTACTTATCCGCCCAAAGGCGAAAGAATTATCAGTCCAAAACAATATGAGGAAGGTAAAACCCTAATTTTAAAATCATTAGCACTATTAGAAAAATATAAAATCAAAAAAAATAAGATTAGACCTTATGCCTATGGAATTTTAGCCGATTTATATTTGAGAGAAGAAAAATATGATTCGGCGATTTACAATTATAAAAAAAGTAAAGAAGGCTATTTACTAATTCAAAACCTACGAGGTTCCATCGATATGACCATGTATATTGGCAATGCCTACCAGCAAAAAGGGGATTTAGCAAATGCGTTAGTGTATTTCAAAGAATTTTATAATGAATCTATTATTTATCAAAAAGAAAAAAATGAACGAAGTTTGCGTGAAAATGAGCTTCAAATAAATCTGTTGGATCAAGACAAAAAATTGATACAAAAGCAAAATTTACAAACCATTTTTATTGTCGCCTTGCTTATTGGTGCCATATTACTTGCTTGGTCTTATTGGAGTTTTAAATTAAAACAAAAAAGGAATAAACAACTCGCCATTTTAAACGATGATTTAGAAAGTAAAAATCTTTTGTTAGACAAAAGAAATGCAGAAAACGAATTGTTACTCAGGGAAATTCATCATCGGGTAAAAAATAATCTAGAAGTGGTTTCTAGTTTACTTGCATTGCAATCGGCACAAATTAATGATGTCAATACTAAAGAAGCAATGACCGAAGGACAAAACCGGGTTAATTCTATTGGGATAGTACATCAAAAACTTTATCAAGGAACGAATCTTGGAGCCGTAGAGATGAAGGATTACTTTTTAAATTTGAGTGAAAGCATTCTCGATAGTTTTGGGGCAGAACAACGTATTGATTTAAAACTTGCGATGGAAAACCTCGATTTGGATATTGATACTGCCATTCCGTTAGGTTTGATCGTCAACGAATTATTGACTAATACTATAAAATACGCTTTTCCAAAAGGCGAAAAAGGCACCATAACCATAAAACTTCATAAAAAAGACAACAATATTCTCCGACTTGAAGTAGCCGATAATGGTGTTGGAAAATCAGGCATTACACAAGGAACTGGATTTGGCGGACAACTCGTTACCTTGCTTACACAACAGCTCAACGGCACCATGACAGAAGAAAGTCAAAACGGCACCACACTTATTTTTGATTTCAAATTAAAGAAGGCAGCTTAAATTAATTAGGAATTAAGGATTTAGGATTTAGGATTTATAAATGCACAATTCTTCTAGACTCGTAAGTCTATTTTCTTTCATCTATATTCTATTCTCTTTTTTCTTGTTCCGATAAATAAAACCTACCCTTCGGACATTATTTGACCTGTTTCGTCCTAACCAGCTTTTTGCAATCTATGATTATCAGTTAATTAGACGTAGAATTAATAGTGATTCTAGCAAACATCTAAAACCAACAATCATGAAAAACAATTTACAATTAAAGATGAAAACAATTTTTCTTCTTTTAATGCTTGTTCATTTTTTAGGCATAAGCCAAACCAAAAAAAATGTGATTTCTACTAATCGTGTATTTCCAAAAGTTGACAAACAACTTGAATTTGAAAAAGCATTAGCAAGTCATGCACAAAAGTACCACACTGGCGATGTTAAATGGCGTGTCTTTGATATTGTATCTGGTCCGGATGCCGGAGGTTTCCATATTGTTGAAGGACCAAAGACTTGGGAGTCAGAAGATACACGAGGCGATATTAATGTTGCACACAACAACGATTGGCACAAAAGCGTAACTATTTTTTTAACTGATAAAAGTTCAAGTGGCTATTCTGTTTATATCGATTCATTAAGTACAGTTGCAATTGGCGATTACTCTGATAAAGTACAGGTTACACATATTTATCCTAAAATGGGTAGTTGGTACAGAGTAGCTACAATGATAAAACAATTAAAAGCTGCTTGGGAAGCACAAGGAATAACGGCTGCGGTATATGAAACAAATGGTTCTGGAACTGGACAATTTGCAATTGCAAGACGATACAAACAAGGATTAAAAGAAAAAGAAGTGGGTTTTAGAAAATCATTTGCGGATGCTTTCGAAAAAATTCATGGTAAAGGTTCGTGGGGAATTTACAATGATAATGTTAAAGAGTATATCAATGAACAATGGAGTGAATTAATTTTCTATAGAGCTGATTTGAGTTCGAAATAAACAAAATAAAATCAATTAGTATAACCAAACTCTCAAGGTTTAAAATCTTGAGAGTTTCACTTAAAAAACAACAATTATGAAAAAAATTATGTTACTCGGACTTGCTATAGTGTTCTTCACATCGTGCAATGAAAAACAACGTTACACACAACAATCGCCTGAAATCGATACTTATAAAAAAGTAATTGATGATTATAGAAAAATGAATTGGGATGATATGCCCAAACATTATGCTGATACAGCCAAAATAGCAAATAATGTAGTTAAAGAAAAAGCAATAACAGTAGCGCAAGCCATCGAAAAAAACAAAGATGATGCTAAATTATTTACTTGGGTTGTAGAAGATGTAGATTATGAAATGGTGGTGACTGACAAAGCCGAAACTTGGGTAAATTATTGGGGGATTTGGAGAGGAACTTTAAAATCAAGTAGGAAAGTATATGTAATTCCTTTTCATAATACAGCTCAGTTCATAAACGGAAAAATTGTTAAAGAAGATGGTTATTGGGATAATTCTGAAATAGTTACCGATATGCTCAAACAACCTGAAATAACCGCAAATGCAGCCACAGCAGAAGCAACAACAGAAAAATAATTATTAATTCCAAACCTATAAGGCGTAAAGCTTTGCAGGTTTATTTTTAAAAAGTCACCATGAAAAAAGTAGGCATCATTGGTGGTTCTGGTTTCATTGGAAGTTATATCACCAAAACTTTTTTAGAAAATAATTATCAAGTAAAAGTATCAACTACGGCTATTTCCCGGGAAGACAAATACCAACATTTGATGCGCTTTGAAAACTCAGAAAATTTATATATAAGCGAATTAGATGTGACAGATAAATTCCAACTAGAAGATTTTGTTACCGATTGTGACTATGTCATTCATGGTGGAACTCCTTTTATATTAGACTTTCAAGATGCAGAAACGCAGTTGTTAGATCCAACGATTAAAGGAACTCAAAATTTTCTGGAAGTCATTCATAAAACTCCAGGCATTGAGAAAGTAGTTTTAATCGCATCGGTAGCCGCATGGAATACCAATTTCCCAATGCCAGCAAGCGGAAAGGATTTCTACGACACTTTTGATGAAAGCGATATCCGATTTACTAATAAAGCAAGTCATCCTTATGCGCAAGCTAAATTTATTGCCAATCAAGTGGTGGAACAATTTATAAAAGACCATCCTGAATTACCTTTTGAAATAACGTCTGTTTCTCCAGTAGCCGTTATGGGAAATGCATTGTCCAATAGGGAAGATTCCACTTCGAGCGGATTACAATTTTTAATCAAAAACAAAATGGCGAACGATGATTTTATCCAGTTTTTATATGATAATGATGTGCCTTTTGCCATAGTAGATGTAGCCGATGTGGCTCTTGCTGTATTTATCGCTACCACTACTAAAGGTTTGCACGGCAAAGATTATTTGTTGAGTAGTGAAACCTATAAAGTGTCGGATATGCACGAAATGCTGAATGGAAGAGAGCCTATTTCAAAAGCACGAATCGTTTATAAAAATGATTTAGCCAAAAGAGATTTAGGGATTTCCTTCAGGCCAATTAAAAAAACATTAAACGAATTTTAAACAAAACAGATTATTAACACAAATATTTAAAAAATGAAAAAAATTTCACTTTTAGCATTACTATGCACAATGATGTTCAGTTATGCACAAAAAAAACCAAACGGAACGGTATATATAAACCATCCGGCTATTGATGTAGTTAGTGCTTTTAACAAAGCGCTAAACAGCGGAGACATGAGTAAACTAGACAGCTTTTTTGCTGATGATTTTAAATGCTATTTTCCCACTTCTTCCAATCAATACGACAAAGGAATAGACAAAGCCACTTATTTAAAAGGGCTAAAATCTTGGCGTGAAAGTATAGACTATTTCTCAATTGCTACTTCCAAAGGTGCTTATCCAGACGCTATTGAATACAAAGATGAAAATCAAAAAGACGATGTTTGGGTGCAAACTTGGGATGAGCTTAAAGGCGTTAATAAAAAAACTGGTGTGAAAATGAATTCCAATTTAATGCGCTCATTTGTGATCAACAAAAACAATAAAATTAAGACACTATTTACATACGACAATCCAACTGTTTATGATGAAATAGATGATAGCATGACCGAAAGAACCAATGGAACCATATATAACCATCATGATAACATTAATAATGTGCGAAATATGCTGTTTGCGTTTGAACAAAAAGATTTAAATAAAGCATACAGTTATTATACTTCAGATGTTAGGTTTTTTGATATCAACAGCCCAGACAATAAATCAATGACTCTTGATGAGCAAAAAGCAATGGATAAAAAAATAATGGATGCTTATGATATCGTTGGATTGGAACAAGTGGGTTATCCTGATTTTATGCATTATGAATTGGGCAATACCAA
>JAYURX010000210.1:0-1787 GCA_043755965.1 Flavobacterium sp.
ATTCCTTTGTATTTTTTAATCATTGGAGTCAATATTCCCTTTATCATTTTGGGCCACCGAATAATGGGTCGGGCATTTGCAATTAAAACAACTTTGGCTATAGCCGGACTTGCTGTTTGTTTGGCAACTGTCAGTTTCCCTGAAGTTACCACCGATAATTTATTGGTCGCCGTTTTTGGAGGTTTTTTTCTTGGAGCTGGTATCGGTCTTTCCGTTCGTGGTGGCGCAGTCATTGATGGCACCGAAGTCCTGGCGATATATCTCAGTCGGAAATTCGGGACCACTATTGGCGATATCATCGTCATTATAAATGTCATTATTTTTGGAGCTGCTGCTTACTTTCTTGGTATCGAAATAGCGCTTTATTCCATGATTACTTATTTGGCTGCCTCTAAAACACTCGACTTTATCGTGGAAGGCATAGATGAATATATTGGTGTAACCATAATTTCGTCACGCAGCGAAAAAATGCGTCAAATGGTTATTGATAAAATGGGTCGTGGCGTAACCGTTTACAGCGGGAAAGGTGGTTATGGAAAACGTGGTGAAACCAAAGAAGTGGATATTATTTACACTGTCATCACCCGATTGGAACTCAACAAACTCAACACCGAAATCGAGAAGATAGAACCCACCGCTTTTGTCGTGATGAACAGTATCAAAGATACTAAAGGCGGTATGATTAAAAAAAGACCTTTAAAACATTAATATCATGAAAAAACGAATTTTCCTTTCCATTGCTTTTATATTAGTATTGGCAGCTTGTAAAAAAGAAGAGTCAAAAACTACACTTCCTGTCTCTGTAGAAACAAAAGCGGAAGCACCCAAAAAAGAGTGTTATTCCTATGACGTAAATGGCAATGTAGTTGAACTGCAACTAGAGTACAATTCTGATGACGTTCGTGGTACATTGAATTATGCTTTAGCAGAAAAAGATACTAATATGGGTACTTTCATAGGAAAAATTGAAAACAATGTTCTTTTGGCAGAGTACACATTTCAATCAGAAGGAACGGAAAGCACACGTCAGGTGGCATTTAAATTTATGGATGGAAAACTAGTGGAAGGCTATGGCGAAGTGAACGAAGACGGAACTAATTTTAAGGATGTCACCCAACTAAAGTTCACTTCAACTATGCCCTTAAGCAAAGTAGACTGCACTGAATAAAATGGCGAAGACTGTCTATTTTTCGTGCAAGTTGAAAAGTAGAAGTAAGTTCAAACATTTCATACGGTTGCATTTAAACAATTTCAGGTAGGACGCAGAAACAATTTGTTTAATACAGTTTTGAGAGTTTTTTTATTTCGAACAAATTCCTATTTTAGTGCCTTAATACATAAAAATATGAAACTACTCGGAATTGGCTCCAGAATAAATCACACCGAATTTGGCAAAGGCGTAGTAACTAACTTATCCTCAAAAGAATATTGGGTAACGTTTATTGACGGTGGATTAGAAACCATAGATCTCAATAGCGAATTTGAAGTTATCGAAGCGGCTGAAAACGAAGTGGACACCATCAGTTTCTATGACGTAGAACAAGGTTTACTTTCTATCCTAAAAAAATGGAACGGACTTGGAGAACCAGTAGCCATTGGAGATAAGTGGAAAGGCGGTAACATGAAATTGGAACCGGGACAAGCGGGTTTGGCTCACAAAGATGTGCCGATTGATGTGTTCTTTCACAAAATAGTAATGCTTCGTGATCGTTTAAGGGTAATGGAGCAAAAAATCAATGCGAGTACTATTGAAGAAATAGAAAAAGTCGAACTCCAACAATACATCA
>JAYURX010000211.1:0-9975 GCA_043755965.1 Flavobacterium sp.
TAAAAATTAAACCATCAAAAATCATTCTGCTCGGATGGTGAAATTGGTAGACACGCTGGACTTAAAATCCAGTGAACAGCAATGTTCGTGCGGGTTCAAGTCCCGCTCTGAGTACAAAAAGCTTCAAACTATGTTTGAAGCTTTTTTTGTTATATGATTTCCAAATAATTCGGACACCACATAAAATAAGAAAGCCACGCTAGGCGTGGCTTTAAATCTTAAAAAAAAATTAGCTTTTACTAATTATTTTTTTACTTCTTCTTTAGCAGCCTCTACAGCTTCTCCAGCTTCTTCAACTTTTGCAGCAGCAGTGTCAAGAGCAGCAGAAACAGTATCAACAGCAACAGTGTCAACAGTTTCAACAGCAGTTGAGTCAACAGCAACGTCAGCGTTAGCATCAGCTTGTTTACAAGATACTACAGTTAATGCAGCGATAACAGCTAAACTTAAAAATACTTTTTTCATCTTACTTAATATAAAAGGTTAATTATTAATTCGAGGCAAAGATATAAATTTTTTAATAGGTTAAAATAAATTTTTAATTTTTTTTAAAAAACGCATATTTCACTTCGCTTTTTGTTTAACAACAATTGTGCCAAAACTTAAATAAATGTTAAAATAATTACTTTTTCTTTTTGGGAGTGATGATTTCTAACTCTTTAATCAGGTTATCAGCTCCGGCAAATTTATCAATGATGAACAAAACATAACGAATATCAACCATAATATTTCTGCATATTTCCGGAGAATAATAAATATCGCTCATCGTTCCTTCCCAAACTCTATCAAAATTCAAACCAATCAAATTTCCTTTGGCGTCTAAGGCCGGGCTTCCTGAATTTCCTCCGGTAGTGTGGTTTGTAGCTATAAAATTTAAAGGCATTTTGCCGTTTACACCATAAATACCATAATCTTTCGCATTGTATAAATCGATAAGCTTTTTAGGAGCATCAAACTCATAATCGCCAGGAATATATTTTTCAATAACGCCATCTAAATAAGAGAAAGGCTCATAAAAAACTGCATCATTTGGCTTGTAACCCTTAATTTTTCCATAAGTTACTCGAAGCGTACTGTTAGCGTCCGGGAAATTTCTGTTTCTTGGAAATAATTCTAAGATGGCTTTCATATAGGTTCTTTGCGCAGCGGTATTTTTTAAATTTATTTCGTCATATTTTGGCATTACATTTTTTAAATGTGCATCTGCAATTGCCTTAACTACTTTATATCCTTCGTCAATATGTAATTTTTCCAGAACAGTTTTTGTGTCGCCAGTTAATAACTCTTTGACCTTGTCATAACTTACCAGTTGTGATTTTGTAAAAATGGTCTTGGCTAAATTTTCCGCATTCATGCCTTCAAATGAACCTGGTAAAAACTGTTTTGGATATTTTTTACTGTAGATTGTTATTAAATCTTCTAAGACTTTTTGGTCAACCACTGGATTAAACTCACTATAAAATTCTCCCCAGCCATTGATTAACGTTTTTTTCCTGTCGTTAAAAGCCTGCTCGCCTTTAGTATTATAAATTTGTTCTAATTGATATAATTTATAACCCACATTAAGGATTTCAGAATTTGTACCAACAATTTCATTAAAGTAATCGCGGGCTAATGCATAATCTCTTATCTCCGCATAATTTTTCTCAAAATCAGGTATCACATTTCCATATTCTGATTGCTTGCCAGTCGCTATAACTTTTTCCTGAAACTGCTTTTCAAATTTTTGTTTGATAGCGAGAGCATTCGCTTTTTTCAAACCTTTGATTTCGCCTTGCCATTTTTTCCAAGCATTTGCTATGGTCGCATTTTTTGCAGCATATTGGATTTTAATAGCGTTATCCTTTCGCATAAATCCATTTTGGACTTTCAACGTAATATCACGAAGTTCAATTTTAGCAGGATCAGAAATATTCATAATTTGCTCCACAGCGTAGGAAGGCAAATATTCCTGTGTTGTTCCCGGATAGCCCAAAACCATAGTAAAATCATCCTCTTTCAAACCCTTGATAGAAATGGGAAAATAATATTTTGGTTTATACGGCACGTTCTCAGGAGAATATTCTGCAGGGCGATTATTTTTATCGGCATAAATTCTGAATAACGAGAAATCTCCGGTATGTCTTGGCCAAACCCAATTATCAGTAACGTCAGCAAACCTTCCAATCGAACTTGGCGGCGCACCAACCAATCGAATGTCTTTAAAAGTCTCGGTTACGAAAAGCAGATACTGGTTTCCGCTATAAAAAGTCTTGATTACATTTTCTTCCCAAGTTTCTCTGGGTAAAGTTTTGGTAAGCGTTTCAATGTTTTCTTTAATTTTTTTCTGTTTGTCAGCCTCTGAAGCAATTAAAGTAACACCCTCAAGCACTTTTATAGTAACATCTTCAATTCGCACTACAAAAGAAACAACCATGCCTTTGTTCAATAATTCGTCTTGCATTTTGTATGCCCAAAAGCCATCTTCTAAATAATCGTGGTCAACAGTTGAATGATTCTGCACCGCATCAAAACCGCAATGATGATTGGTTAAAATCAAACCCTTATCTGAGATAACAGCGGCAGTACATTTTTTATCAAATTGCGGAACGCCATCTTTTATACTCGATTTGTTGATGGAATAAATTTGCTCGGCCGTGATTTTCATGCCAAGGCTTTTCATCTCGTCTTCGTTCATCCCTTTTAGTAAGGAAGGAATCCACATGCCGCCTTGTTGGGCAGAAACCTGAACGAAAACAAATAACAGTAAGAGTTTTAAAAATTTCATAATAATAATTTGAGGTATAAGTTTGTTTTTTATGCTAAATGTTACTGATTTGATTCATAATAATATCAGTCGCGCCTTTATTCATTTGTACAAAAGTGCTACAAATATGGCCTTTTTCGTGACGAATGTCATCATTGGAAATCAAATTGGAAAACGCGTCATTTAACTCATTTTGATTTGAGATAGAAATACAGCCTTCCTGATGAACTAAAGCCACAGCTTCAGCAAAATGTGAAAAATTTGGGCCTACAATAATCGGAATTCCAAAAGTGGCCGGTTCCAAAATATTATGAACACCGGGATTCCCAAATCCACCACCAACGTACGCAATGTCAGCATAGCTGTAGATTTTCGTCAGGATTCCAATGGTGTCAACGATTAAAACATCATAATTTGATAAATCGATGGTTGACTTTTCTGAAAACAAAATGACAGATTTTGTTATTTGGGATTTGAGATTTGAAATTTGTTCAGTTTTGATGTTATGCGGCGCAATGATAAATTTCACATTCTCAGTAGTTTGATTGATGTAATTCACCAACAAACTTTCGTCTTTTGGCCACGAACTTCCAATGACAATTGTAGTCACATTGTTTTTAAATTGCTTGATGAAGTCCAGTGAATTGTCGCGTTCCAAAATTGCAACTACACGATCAAAACGGGTATCGCTAGAGATTTTAACATTGTTGAAGCCCAAACGTTGTAACAATATTTTTGAACTTTCATTTTGTACAAAAAAGTAATCAAATGTTTTCAGAGCATCCCGGTAAAAGCTTCCATACCATTTGAAAAACGCCTGATTTTCCCTAAAGATTCCGGAAAACAGATAGGTTTTAATATTCAACTTTTTCAATTCATTCAGATAATTAGGCCAATATTCATATTTGATAAAGAAAACCAAATCAGGATGAACGAGTTTTAAAAATTGTTGCGCATTGGATTTGGTATCCAAAGGCAGATAAATTGTAACATCAGCAACTGTATTGTTTTTCCTCACTTCATAACCGGAAGGCGAAAAGAAAGTCAACACAATTTTATGATTCGGAAACCGGACTTTAATTTTTTCCATCACCGGTAAGCCCTGCTCAAATTCGCCTAGAGATGCTGCATGAAACCAAATCGTTTTGTCTTCGGGATTTATTTTGCTGGCCAAAGTCTGAAAAACAGTCTTTCTTCCATCAACGAACAGCTTTATTTTGGGGCTGAAAAGCGCCAACACTTTCACAACCTGCGAAGCCAAAACCATCAATATATTGTATAGAAAAAGCATCCTCAAAAATTTGTTGGGCTAAAGTACGTTTCTTTTGCGGAACACGAAATTCTACTTCAGAATTTCTTACTTTTGCAACTCAAATTTGAGAATTATGAAGAAAATTCAAATGGTTGACTTAAAAAGTCAATACGAAAAAATAAAAACCGCTGTTGACGCTTCTATTCAGGAAGTTTTAGACACGACAACTTATATTAACGGACCAAAAGTCCATGAATTTCAGAAAAATCTTGAAGAATATTTGGATGTAAAACATGTGATTCCTTGTGCGAATGGAACGGATGCTTTGCAGATAGCGATGATGGCATTAGGATTGAAACCCGGCGATGAGGTTATTACAGCCGATTTTACTTTTGCTGCAACTGTTGAAGTAATTGCTTTATTGCAATTAACCCCGGTTTTGGTTGATGTTGATTTGGTGAACATGAACATTTCTATCGAGGCGATAAAAAAAGCAATTACACCAAAAACAAAAGCGATTGTACCCGTCCATTTGTTCGGAAGAGCTGCCAATATGGAGGCGATTATGCAAATTGCCAACGAACATAATTTGTATGTAATTGAAGATAATGCTCAGGCAATTGGTGCTAATTGTAAGTTTTCTGATGGAACTAAAAAGAAAGCTGGAGCCATTGGCCATGTGTCGTCAACCTCATTTTTCCCGTCTAAAAACTTAGGATGTTATGGTGATGGTGGAGCAATTTTTACGAATGACGATGCTTTAGCACATACTATCCGCGGAATTGTAAATCACGGTATGTATGTTCGTTATCATCATGATGTTGTTGGAGTAAACTCGCGTTTGGATAGTGTTCAAGCTGCGGTTTTGAATGCAAAATTGCCATTGTTGGATGGTTATAACCAAGCAAGACAAAATGCGGCACGAAAATATTCAGCAGCTTTTGAAGGACATAAAAATATCATCGCGCCAACTATTTGTGATAATTGTGATTGCCACGTTTTTCATCAATATACGCTTAGAGTTATCGATGCCGATAGAAATGCATTGATGGAGCATTTATTGGCTAAAGGAATTCCATGTGCGATTTATTATCCGATTCCGCTGCATTCGCAAAAAGCATATCTTGATTCAAGGTATAAAGAAGAAGATTTCCCGGTGACCAATCAACTGGTTAAAGAAGTAATTTCGTTGCCAATGCACACCGAGTTAGATAACGAACAAATAAAATTTATTACGGATAGCGTTTTAGAGTTTTTAAAATAAAGAGGAAAGAGCATAGAATATAGAAAATAGACTTTCAACGTTAACTTTCTTTTTTCTATTCTCTTTTTTCTATTTTCTCAAAAAATATGAAAATACTTGTCACTGGCGGTTTAGGATTTATAGGTTCACACACAGTTGTTGAATTACAAAACGAAGGTTTTGAAGTCATTGCGATTGATAATCTTTCCAATTCTTCTATTGAGGTTCTTGACGGAATTGAGAAAATCACAGGCAAAAAGCCCGTTTTTGAAAACATTGATTTAAGAGAAAAAACTACTGTTCAAAATTTCTTCAAAAAGCATAACGATGTTGCTGGCGTAATTCATTTTGCTGCCTCAAAAGCTGTTGGTGAAAGTGTTGAAAATCCTTTGCTGTATTACGAGAATAATATCAATTCTCTGATTTATATTTTACAGGAAATGGCAAATTTGCCTCAGGCTAATTTTATATTTAGTTCATCGTGCACGGTTTACGGTCAAGCCAAAAAAATGCCTATTACAGAAGATGCTTCCGTGCAGCCTGCAAATTCACCTTATGGAAACACCAAGCAAATTGGAGAGGAAATCATAATTGATGTCGCAAAAGTTACCAATATAAATGCTGTTTTACTGCGTTATTTTAACCCAATTGGTGCGCATTCAAGTGCCGAAATTGGAGAATTGCCACTTGGAGTTCCACAAAATTTAGTGCCATTTATTACCCAAACTGCTTTTGGTTTGCGAAAAGAACTTTCGGTTTATGGCAATGATTATCCAACAGTAGACGGAACTTGTATTCGCGATTATATCCATGTAGTTGATTTGGCGAAAGCCCACGTTATAGCACTCCAAAGATTATTGAATAAGCAGAATACCGAAAAGGTAGAAACGTTCAATTTAGGAACAGGAACAGGAAGTTCTGTTTTGGAAGTCATCAACGTTTTTGAAAAAGTTTCTGGACAAAAATTACCATATAAAATTGTTGGAAGAAGAGAAGGAGATGTGATATCGGCTTATGCAAATACCGATAAAGCAAATAAAGTTTTAGGATGGAAGGCAGAACTTTCGTTAGAAGATGGATTAGCTTCCGCTTGGAAATGGGAACAGAAAATTAGAAGTTAACTTTAATAAAAAAGCCCTGAGAAATCAGGGCATTTTTTTCAAATTATTTTTTAGAAGCATCTTTTAATTTTTCGGCTGCCTGATCTAGTTTTGCTGCCCCTTTTTCAAGCGCTTTCCCTGTTTTTGATTGAACAGTGTCTGTAGCTGTTTTTATTTTTTGGCCAATGGTGTCTATTTTCTGACCAATGGTATCCACTTTTTGTTCGATTTCAGTTCCCACAGCGTCTGTGGCTTCATCTAATTTTTCTTTGGTTTTGTCTTGGCAGCTAACTATTACTGCTACAAATGCTAGTGATAAAATTATTTTTTTCATTTTTAAATTAATTATTTTTTACAATCTTTTTTACGGTTCTTGATTTTGTACCTTCAATAATAAGAAAATAAACACCTTCTGATAAACTTGCTACAGAAAATAATTTTTCAAGTTTGTTATTTTCAATAGTTGCTTTTTCTGTTCTAACGATTTGCCCAATGCTATTTGTCATTGTAAAAGTATAGTTTTCATTCTCAATTCCGGCAGCTATTACTAAAAAATCGTTATTAGTTGGGTTTGGAAACACTCTGAAATAATCAGCATCAGGAGTATCTGAAATCCCTAAAGTATGTGTAATAGTAAACGTTTTAGAACAGGCAACACCATTATAACTTGCTTCAAAAGTATAAACGCCATCAGTTGTAGGTAGTAATTTGGACGAACCATAATAGCTTACTTTATTATTCGTTGGAACAATATAAGACCAGCTATTAAAAGTACTTCCATTCGGATTTAAAATTCTTAAAGATATGGTAGCATTGGCTAGAATGTCCTTCCAAAAAAAGTAAAATTTTGCATAGCCTGGCGCTAATCCTGCACCTTGAAACGGAACAACAAAAGTGTCGCTTTCGTTTGGTACATCACTGTTTGGGCAAGTTGCCAAAGTTATATCTGTTGGATGAACAGAAGCTTTCATAATAGCAGGTTCGGCATGTGGTCTTTGAGTTGTCCACCATGAGGTTACATTCAATAAATTACAAACTCCTGAAAATGGATCTTTATAGGTAGTATTTGTACTTCCTGCCCAAATTTCAAAATGAAGATGTGGGCCGGAAGAACTTCCTGAACTTCCCACAACGCCTATCTTTTCTCCTGCAACAACAGTTTGTCCAACAGCTTTTGTGGTAACAGAACCATTTTTCATGTGCCAATACAAAGCGTAAGATCCATCAGCATGTTGAATAATAATTGAATTTGCAGTTAAGGTATTTGAACCACAATTTCTATCGAAATTACCATCGTTTTTTTGGATAATTGTTCCGCCAGCTGCGGCTACAACTTCAACTTGATTGTTGTCCATTTTATACAAACTATAAGGCCAAATGGCGATATCCGTTCCTTGATGTCCATCGTATGTGTTCGTGCCACAATCGTAATCCTGAATGGTTGTAGTTGCTGTATTTTGGTCAACATAAGCACCAATAAAATGATATTCACATTGGGTAAAACCGGCTGCTAATTTTAATGGCCAAAGCAAAGAAGTGGTAAGTACGTTTCTGTTTGCGCTTTTGTTTAAGGCTAATTTTTTCAAATTATCGTTTACTTCTTTGTTTAAAGCAGCATATTCTTGTGTCGTTATACACGGATTTTGCGCATCATTTTTTGGAAATGAATAGTCATTATAATCTATCGGAATAGTTACAGATTTACTTTGAGCACGAAGACTTGGTGCCAAAATCAAAACAGAAAAACCTATGGTTAATAGTATATTTTTCATGGCTGTAGGTTTATTGGGTTAATCAAATGTAAATAAAAAACCCTCACAAACAACTGTTTATGAGGATTTTAATTTTTTATAGCAGTATTGAGTTTCTAATATATTTTCAATAATAAATTTGGATCAGGACAATTTTTAACATAAAAATCTAGTTTAGTCGGGCTACATACTCCCGGATAGTCTCCAAAATTATTTTCCATATCAATGACAATTTGAAAATGCAAATGTGGCGCATAATCACCATTTACAGGAGGCAATCCTAAGTTTGCTATTTGTTGTCCCTGCTTTACAACATCGCCTACTTTTTTGTCTTTTAAACTTTCTAAACTCAAATGACCATACAGTGTATGAAAAATATAATTTTCTATATGATGTTCAAGAATTATTGTTGGGCCATAGTCGCCTAGTGATTCGTTATTTTTAAAACTATGAATTTTTCCATCCAAAGCAGCAAATATTTCAGCTTCCTCATTTATCCACAAATCCAATCCTATATGAATATTACGCTCTTCATCAGTTTGGTTCTTGAAAACAGTACTTCTTTTGTATAAATTCCGGGTTTCCAAATAACCACCAAAAGCTATTTTCTTTTGCTGATAGTCTAAATAGTGTTGAATATAGTTTTCGTAATCTTTTGCGGCAGCTAAATTTTGGCTGATCAGGTTTTCATTATTTACTGAAAAATCCAACGGCACATAATTCTTATAATCAATAGCGGCAGAAATGACTTTAGCCGATTTAATTTCGCTTAAGATTTCGAGTATATCTTTCATTAAGCTGAAATTGTTTCGACTTCTTTGTCAATTTTATTTACTAAACCAACCAATACTTTTCCAGGACCAACTTCTGTGAAACTTGTCGCTCCGTCTTTTATCATTTGTTGCACCGATTGTGTCCATCTTACCGGTGCAGTCAATTGGATAATTAAGTTTTTCTTAATCTCGTTAGCATCAGAAACAGCACTTGCTGTTACATTTTGGTACACTGGGCAACTTGGTATTGAAAACGTTGTTGCTTCAATAGCTGCTGCCAATTCTTCTCTTGCAGGTTCCATCATTGGTGAGTGGAATGCACCGCCAACAGGCAAAATCAATGCACGTTTTGCACCAGCTTCTTTCATTTTTTCACAAGCTAATTCTACGGCTTTATATTCACCCGAAATCACTAATTGCCCCGGACAATTGTAATTTGCAGCAACCACGACACCATCAATAGAAGCACAAATATCTTCTACAATTTTATCCTCTAAATTTAAAACGGCAGCCATTGTACTTGGTGTAATTTCACAGGCTTTTTGCATCGCGATAGCTCTTTGAGAAACTAATTTTAATCCGTCTTCAAAGGATAAAGCACCGTTGGCAACCAAAGCTGAAAATTCGCCTAACGAATGTCCGGCAACCATATCCGCTTTAATGTTTAATGTTTTAGCTAGTATTACAGAATGTAAAAAAACCGCTGGTTGAGTAACTTTGGTTTCCTTTAATTCTTCAGCAGTTCCTTCAAACATAATATCTGTAATTCGGAAACCTAAAATATCGTTGGCCTTTTCGAATAAGTCTTTGGCTAAAGCCGAATTCTCATATAAATCTTTACCCATTCCGGTAAATTGTGCTCCTTGCCCCGGAAAAACGTATGCTTTCATTTGAAGTAGTTTAATTTTTGAAAAACAAAAATACTATTTTTATTATAACTCAATCGAATCTATAATGTTCAAAAGATCTTTATTTAATTCTTCATTTCTTATTACGCCTTTATCCACATCAAAATTTTCATTGAAACTCGGCAGCGAAAAACTTCCTTTTACAACACCGCCCTGAAAAGGCATTCTTTTCAAGGCAATATCAAGCACTGTGCCGCCACCT
>JAYURX010000212.1:0-4137 GCA_043755965.1 Flavobacterium sp.
AATAGAAAATTGTAGGCTTAAAATTTCCGTGCTCTTCATCTAAAGTTCACAATTGATTTTGTACATTTGCAGACCCTTTTTAAAGTCGAAAAAGTACTATGCTATTAACTCTACTCTGTTTATTTGTTGCCGTTGTTGTTGTGCAATTCCTTTATTATATTGTTGTTTTTGGCAAGTTTTCATTTGCTAAACATCAGACTGCCACTCCAAAAAGAATTCCAATATCTGTAATTGTTTGCGCTAAAAACGAGGAGATAAATGTTAGAACTTTAATTCCGTTACTTCTTGAGCAAAATTATCCACAATTTGAAATTGTCCTGATTGATGATGCTTCAAGTGATAATACATTGGATATTTTTGAGGAATTTGAAAAATTGCATTCCAACATCAAATTGGTCAAAGTAGAAAACAACGAGGCTTTTTGGGGTAATAAAAAATATGCCTTAACATTGGGAATCAAAGCTGCAAAGCACGAATATCTTTTATTTACCGATGCTGATTGCTTGCCATCATCCAAAGACTGGATTGCCAATATGAGTTCCCAATTTACGGCGGAGAAAACGATTGTTCTGGGATATGGTGCGTATGAAAAACTTGGTGGTTCATTCCTAAATAAAATTATCCGATTTGACACTTTATTAACGGCAACTCAATATTTTTCCTGGGCAAAACTGGGCAAACCTTATATGGGCGTTGGTCGGAATTTGGCTTATAAACGGGACGAGTTTTTCAAAGTGCGTGGTTTTATGGATCACATGAAAATACGTTCGGGAGATGATGATTTGTTTATCAATCAGGCGGCGGAAAAAAAGAATACAACGGTTTGTTATTTACCGGACAGTTTCACTTATTCCAAACCAAAAACATCCTTTAAGGATTGGTTTACCCAAAAACGCCGTCATGTTTCGACAGCCAAGCATTATAAAATATTTGACCAGAATCAATTGGGAATATTCTATGTTTCGCAGTTGTTATTTCTTATATTGTCAATCGTTTTACTGGCATTCCAATTTCAATGGATTGCTGTTGTAAGCATCATTGGTTTCCGATATATTTTTGCCTGGATTACCATGGGATTTGCAGCAGGGAAACTTAAAGAGAAA
Source organism: Flavobacterium sp. (assembly GCA_043755965.1). Lineage (GTDB taxonomy): Bacteria > Bacteroidota > Bacteroidia > Flavobacteriales > Flavobacteriaceae > Flavobacterium. Next base: position 1,104 of record JAYURX010000212.1, read on the forward strand.
GACGTAATGTATTGGTTCCCAATCATTGAAATCGTTTTGATTTTTACACAATTGAACATTTTTGTTACCAATACTTTCTCAAAACCAGTACATTGGAAATAAATCCATACATAGAAAAAGCAAAAACAGGCGACCAGGTTGCCTTTACTTTTCTGCTTGACCATTACTGGAATGAAGTCTACGGCTTTATGCTCAAACGTACCGAAAACGAAACCGATGCTGAGGATATTGCCATTGAAACTTTTTCTAAAGCTTTTGACAAAATCGCAACCTACAATCCCGAATTTCAGTTCAATACCTGGTTGATAGCCATTGCTAAAAATGTTCATATTGATATGCTTCGCAAAAAGAAATCTAACGTTTTTGTTGAAATAACGGATGATGAAGACCAACTGGCTTATAATGTTGCCGATACTTCACCATCGGTTGAAGATGCCTTAATAACCGAACAAAACCTATCCCGATTACTACAGTTTATCAAAGAATTGAAACCTCATTATCAGGAAGTAATTCAACTTCGGTATTTTCAGGAAATGAGTTATCAGGAAATTGCCGAACAACTTAATGAGCCTTTGAGCAATGTCAAAATAAAATTGCTTCGCGCCAAAAAACTGCTGGCTGAAATCATCGAAAGCAAAAAATAAACATTTCTTTTTTTGTTAAAAATTCTAATAAAATCTTTGTGTTTAAAGAAGTTTCATGTTTTTATTTTAAAAAATTTAACAAATCACATACTATTTTATAATTTCCTGCGTTATATAATAAAACCCTTTCGCTTATGTAACATAGATACTCAACTTTAAACCATTTAACCATGTCAAACGTTAGTATTTATGAAAAAAGCTGGATAGATCTAGTTTTTGAAGACAAAAACAAAGCTTATGGTGCGTATCAGCTACGCCAGGAAAATCCCAGAACTACATTATTTGCCTTTTTTGGCGGTATTACTTTCATCCTCACTTTATTAGCTTCATCGATTTTTCTTTCATCTTATGGCAATGAGTCTGATCTAACAGTAATAGATAATGAGGAAACGATTATAAAACTCACTGATTTCAATTATCCAAAAAAAGATCCCGAAACTACAAAAGCGGTTGCTCCGATAAAAAAAGACGAGCCTACTGAAAAGAAAATCGAAAAAAAGGATTTGAAGAATGTAGTTCTCGTTAAGGATAATCCAGATGATGTAAGAACCAATAAGGAAATGAAGGAGAATCCGATAATCGATACACATACTGATGCTACCGGAACAACCGGGAAAGTCGGAACAAACGTAACAACGACAACTGTAAATACCGGAACGGCAATAACCCCTTCAAAAGGTGCGGAAGGTACCAAAACGATAAACGAATTAGACCGACTTCCGGAATACCCTGGCGGGATAGAAAAATTCTATGAATATGTAGGGAATAATTTTGAAAAACCTGATGTTGATGAAAGTTCGGATGCTGTTAGCGTTACCATGTCGTTTGTCATAGAAAAAGATGGTTCAATGAGTTCTATTAAAGTTCTTGGAAGTTCCGATAAAAATATGGAAAGAGAAGCTATTCGCGTATTGAAATCCCTAAGAGTAAAATGGTCACCAGGCTATAAAGACGGAGATAAAATGAGAACACTTTATACACTTCCGATAAAAGTGGCTCTTTAGAAAATTAAGTTAGTTTTTTTGCTTTTTGCCCTTGAACCTGACCTGGATTAAAAAACTTGTCAGGTTTATTATTTTTAATAACTAGTTAAAAACTTTTAGAAACTAAAGGCTTTTCTTTTGACCAAATAAGGTATTATTGCAATTATGAAGATTACCCTAATTATTTTTCTTTTATCATCATTATTCTACTTATCCAGTCCGAAAACGGATTGGCCATCTGTCGGTTATAATCAGGGAAATCCAAATGACAGTTTGCATGTAACTTCTGCTTTTCCTATAAAAATGGGAAAGGTAACTGAAGAATATATTGCAGAAAAAAGACATTATATCGATTCGTTTTATAATAAAAACATCAATTCTCCTTTTTACAGCGGCGGATTTATTGTTGTAAAAAATGGGCGTGTTATTTATGAAGATTATAAAGGATATTCGAATGTCCGAACGGGCAAAAAAATTGATGCTGCTACTCCAATTCATATAGCATCAGTCAGTAAAGTTTTGACTTGTACAGCTATTTTGAGATTGGTACAGCAGGACAATATTATGCTGGATCAAAAAGTAACCGATTGGCTTCCAAAATTTCCTTATAAACAAGCGACTATCAGAACACTGCTCAATCATAGAAGTGGTTTGCCTCATTATGCCAACTTTCCCGGATTGATGAAAAAAAGATGGAACAAAAAGAAAATACTTTCCAATCAGGATGTTTTGGATTTGATGGTACAAAATAAATTCAGATTGAGAACTCCAAATGATACTCATTTTGATTATTGCAACACCAACTATATTATTTTGGCTTTAATAATTGAGAAAGCGACTGGCTTAAACTATCGCAATGCCATGAAAGAATTGATTTTCAAACCACTAGGAATGAAAAATACCTATGTTTTCAACTATGATACAGATAGAGAAACGGCGTCAAAATCATACAGAGGAAACACCATTTTTCCGTGGGATCAATTTGATAATTTATATGGTGATAAAAACATTTATTCCACACCCAGAGATTTGGTCAAATTTGATTTAGGTACTTATTCTCCAGATTTTATCAAACAAGAACTTTTGCAAGAAGCATATTATGGCTATAGTGCGGGCAAATTGGCAAAACCTATTAAAGATTATGGATTAGGAATGCGTATGCGATTTTTACCTCCTACAGGTGAAAAAATGTTGTATCACAACGGTTGGTGGCATGGCAATAATACATCGTTTATTCCTGTTAAAAAAGATACGGTAACAGTTGTTTGCTTGGGAAATAAATATTCCAACCGACCTTATGCTGCTTTAAGCATGGTGAGTAGTGTCTTTTATAAAAAGAAAACTGAAATTGAAAAGCCACTTCCGCCTGAAACTGAGTGTGAGGAATAATTACTCTTTTACTAAATA
>JAYURX010000213.1:0-1780 GCA_043755965.1 Flavobacterium sp.
GTAAACCGTTGGAACGATACGTATGAAAGAGTTTTATTAGGCGGTTTAACCTGTGACAGCGACGATTACTACAATTCAGAGCAACATATGAATGCGGTGTATTTACCTAAATACAACAAAGAAAAACCATTATACATTGGGTTCTTCAATACAGGTGCTTATCAGGAAACCATTGGTGGTTTTGGCGGATTGCATCACTGTTTGATTCCACAACCGAAACATATTTTAATTGATAGAGACGAAAACGGAATTTTGGCAACTGAGGTTTTCTCAGAACAGCAAACTTCTGACGATGTCCTAAAAATATTAGGATACGAGAAAAAATAACATTCAAATTGAACTGCTGTCAGGTCGTTATTTTTAACAAAATTAAATTGTAAAAACAGTTTGAAGTTTTAAAAAAATAGATTTTCTTTGAACAGCAAATTACGAGCAAGAATCTGAAATGAATTCAGATTAAAAATTACAAAATGAGCAAAGGACCAATTAGTCAGTTTATAGAAAAACATTATCTTCATTTCAATGCGGCAGCGCTTGTAGATGCGGCAAAAGGATATGAAGAGCATTTGCTTGACAATGGTAAAATGTTGATTTCCCTTGCCGGTGCTATGAGTACGGCCGAATTAGGGAAATCATTAGCCGAAATGATTCGTCAGGATAAAGTACATATTATTTCGTGTACCGGTGCCAATCTTGAGGAAGATATTATGAATTTGGTGGCTCACAATTCGTATAAAAGAGTTCCAAATTACCGTGATTTAAGTCCACAGGAAGAATGGGATTTATTGGAAAATCATTTTAACAGAGTTACAGATACCTGCATTCCTGAAGAAGAAGCATTCCGTAGATTGCAATCGCATCTATATGACATATGGAATAATGCCAATTCAAAAGGAGAACGTTATTTTCCGCATGAATTTATGTATCAAATGATTAATTCCGGAGTGTTGAAACAATACTACGAAATTGATCCTAAGGATTCGTGGATGGTCGCGGCCGCCGAGAAGAATTTGCCAATCGTAGTTCCGGGTTGGGAAGACAGCACCATGGGAAACATCTTTGCTTCCTATTGTATCAAAGGAGAATTCAATCCTACCACTATGAAAAGTGGTATCGAATATATGATGTGGTTAGCCGATTGGTATCCAAAAAACTCTACCGGAAAAGGACTGGGTTTCTTTCAGATTGGTGGCGGAATTGCAGGAGATTTTCCAATTTGTGTGGTGCCAATGCTATACCAGGATATGGAAATGCATGAAGTACCATTTTGGAGTTATTTTTGCCAAATATCCGATTCGACTACCAGTTATGGTTCTTATTCCGGAGCTGTTCCCAATGAAAAAATAACTTGGGGAAAATTGGATATTCATACACCCAAATTTATTGTTGAATCAGATGCAACAATTGTTGTACCTTTAATCTTTGCTTACTTACTGGATTTATAAAATATTTTTTTATGAGAAGAATTATTGTAGATTATGCTAAACTAACCGGTGACATTCTGAATTTATTAGTAGATAGATTCCCCGAAGGTTACGACGACTCTGATATTATTCGTTTTAGAAATGCGCAAAACGAATTGATTGAAGCGGTTGAAGTTAAAACAGCAGACACAATTTACCTGGTTAAAGTAAGTACAAAATTAGCTAGCCGTATGGAAAAATACGACGAAGAAGATATTGACTCTGTAGTGGAACCTATTGAGCCAATCAAAGGTTTAGACGATGATGAAGATGCACCAAATGAAAATGACGAGGAGGAAGAAGAAGAAGATTTATTG
>JAYURX010000214.1:0-1780 GCA_043755965.1 Flavobacterium sp.
GATTTGTTGGGAATGACCGTGGCATTTGAAGAAATCCTACAAGTGGAAGCGTGGACAAAGGCGGAAGGCAAAAGAAAAGAAATCGTTGATACTTTTGCAAGTATTGAAAGTCAAGTGGAAAAAGCAGTAAAAGAAATCAAGAAAGATTTCGAATTGTAAATATGAAGCGAATGGTTCGGGAACTATCAGTAATGGAATTTCCCGCTTTTCGTTTTACTTCGTGTCACTGCAATCGGGGCTAAATAGGATTCCATTTTAAAATCCTTATTCCTAAATCCTTATTCCTAATTCAATAATGAAAGCAACCATAGTAACCATTGGTGACGAAATTCTAATCGGGCAAATTGTAGACACCAATTCGGGTTATATTGCCAAAGCGTTGGATAAAATTGGCGTTCAGACTACCGAAATGCTTTCCATTTCTGATGATAAGCAACACATTCTAAAAACATTTTCGTCATTACAAAACAAAGTCGATTTGGTTATCATAACAGGTGGTCTCGGACCAACAAAGGATGATATTACCAAACATACCTTTTGTGAATATTTTGACGATGCCTTAGTTGTAAATCAAGATGTTTTGGCTCACGTTACCGAGATGATTGAAGGGTTTTATAAGAGGGCAATCACACAGCTAAATAAAGACCAGGCTTTGGTTCCGTCTAAATGTGAAGTGCTATTCAACAAAATGGGAACCGCGCCGGGAATGTGGATGAAGAAGGAAAATACCGTTTATATTTCATTGCCCGGCGTTCCGTATGAAATGAAATATATAGTCGAAAACGAAATCATCCCAAAGATTGTTACCGAATACAAACGACCATACATCATCCATAAAACCATTCTTACTTATGGTCAGGGCGAAAGCTTAATTGCTGAGCGATTAGAAAGTTGGGAAAACAATTTACCGGAATTTATTAAGCTGGCTTATTTGCCAAATCCCGGACGGGTTCGTTTACGTTTAACAGCCCGTGGAGAGAACGAACAAATCCTCGAAAAAGCCATTCGGGAAAATGTGGAATCATTAACCAAAATCATTGGCGATATCATCGTTGGTTTTGATGAGGGTGAAACCATAGAAGTTATTATTGGGAGATTACTCCGCCAGCAAGGCAAAACAATAGCCACAGCGGAAAGTTGTACAGGCGGAAAAATTGCCCAAATGCTAACGTCAGTCGCTGGAGCTTCTGATTATTTTCGCGGAAGCGTGGTAAGTTATGCAACGGATACCAAAATTTCAGTCATAGGTGTTGATGCTAAAACCATTGAAAAGTACACAGTTGTTAGCAAAGAAGTAGCTTCGGAAATGGCATTGGGAATTCAAAAAGTAATGAAAACAGATTATGCTATTGCGACAACAGGTAACGCAGGACCGGACAAAGGTGATTCAGAAGCTGAAGTAGGCACTGTTTTTGTTGCTCTCGCCACACCCGACGGCGTTTTTGTAGAAGAATTTAATTTTGGACAACCCCGTGAAAAAGTGATAGATAGAACGGCAAACAAAGCATTGGAAATTATGCAGGCAGCAATTTTAAAAAATGCTTTTAACTAAAATTCAAATGTTGATAAATTTGTTCAAAAAAAGCATTCTTTTCTACCAATAAAAAACAAATAAAAAAAAAGAAAAAAATCTGCGATAATTATTTTGCTTCTACGATATATTTTTCTTAAGTTTGCACCCTCGAATTGAATAACGATAAAAGATAAGCATAATGTCAAGAGTTTGTGACCTTACAGGTAAAAGAGCGATGGTAGGAAATAATGTTTCTCACGCTATGAA
>JAYURX010000215.1:0-4131 GCA_043755965.1 Flavobacterium sp.
ATTTTGGCCGTTGCCATAGCAATCGTTTCCAATCCGGAAGCGCAATAACGATTTACGGTTACGCCAGGAACATCGGTTACTTTTAATCCCATCAGCGAAATCAAACGGGCAACGTTTAAACCTTGTTCCGCTTCGGGCATGGCGTTTCCAACCATTACGTCATCAATACGTGTTTTATCAAAATCAGGCAGTTCATTCATCATAAACTGAATGGTTTCTGCAGCCAATTCATCGGGACGCTTGAAACGGAATACTCCTTTTGGTGCTTTTCCTACCGCGGTGCGATAGGCGGAAACAATATATGTTGTTGTATTTTTCATCGTATTATTTTATGTCGTTCCTATGGAACTTTATTGTTTTGATTTATTTTAAAAATGCTACTACCGATATTTCGTCCCTACGGGACTTAGTTGCGTAAAGGCTTTCCTTTAGTTAGCATAAACTGGATACGTTCCAATGTTTTTCTTTCGGTACAAAGCGATAAAAACGCTTCTCTTTCAATATCCAGTAAGTATTGTTCTGATACCAATGTTGGTTCTGATAAATCACCACCGGCCATTACGTAAGCCAATTTGTTGGCAATCTTTTGGTCGTGCTCCGAAATGTATTTCCCCGCTACCATTTGGTCGGTTCCTACTAAGAACATTCCCAATGCTTGTTTGCCCAGCACTTTTACATCTGTTCTTTTGATAGGTTGTGTGTAACCAGCTTCTGCCATAATAAGAGCATGCTTTTTAGCTTCAGCAATTTGCCTGTCTTTGTTGACTACGACAATGTCTTTTCCCTTTTGAAGGATTCCGGTATCGAAAGCTTCATAAGCAGAAGTCGATACTTTTGCCATAGCTACAGCTAGGAAATATTCCTGCAGCACATTCAGTTCCACATCATTCTTTCGGAACAAATCAGAAGCACGCAACGCCATTTCCTTGGAACCTCCACCGCCCGGAATTACACCCACGCCAAACTCCACCAAACCGATATAACTTTCGGCTGCAGCCACCACTTTATCAGCGTGCAATGTCATTTCGCAACCTCCGCCTAATGTCATTCCGTGAGGTGCAACGATAACCGGAATACCCGAGTAGCGAACCCGCATCATCGTGTCCTGAAACATTTTGATGGCCATATTCAGTTCTTCGTATTCCTGTTCCACTGCCATCATAAATATCATTCCGATATTGGCACCGACGGAGAAATTGGCTCCCTGATTTCCGATAACCAAGCCGTTGTATTCCTTTTCCGCAATGTCGATTGCTTTGTTGATTCCGACTAAAACATCACCACCAATGGTATTCATTTTCGACTGGAATTCTAAGTTCAGGATGCCGTCTCCCAAATCATGTAGTACCGCTCCGCTGTTGCTCCAAACCTTTTTGCTTTCGCGGATGTTGTTCAGGATAATGAAACTGTCTTGCCCAGGAACTTTAACTTGTGATTTTGTTGGAATATTGTAATAGTAGGTGTTGCCTTCCTTAACGCTGTAAAAACTGGTCGTGCCTGCAGCTATCATTTCGTTTACCCAGGCTGCGGGTTTTAGACCTTCGCCCTCCATCAATTCGATTCCTTTCTGGACGCCAATGGCATCCCAGATTTCGAACGGACCATTTTCCCATCCGAAACCGGCTTTCATCGCATCGTCAATCTTGTATAGGTCATCTGTGATTTCAGGAATACGGTTCGACACATACGCAAACATGGCTGAGAAATTCTTTCTGTAAAAATCACCCGCTTTGTCTTTTCCTTTTACTAAAACCCGGAATCTGTCGATGGGTTTATCTATGGTTTTAGTCAGTTCCAATGTCGCGAACGAAGCTTTTTTCGCCGGACGGTATTCCAATGTATCCAAATCCAGAGACAGGATATCTTTGTCTACTTTTTTATAGAAACCCTGACCGGTTTTGCTTCCCAGCCATTTATTCTCCATCATCTTGTTGATGAAATCCGGTAGCTTGAATAAATCGTGAGCCTCATCATTTGGTACCCCTTCATACAAACCATTGGACACATGAACAAGCGTATCCAAACCAACCACATCCACAGTCCTGAAGGTAGCCGATTTTGGTCGGCCAATAACCGGACCGGTTAGCTTGTCCACTTCCTCTATGGTTAACCCCATTTGCTTTACCAAGTGAAACAGACTCTGGATTCCGAAGATTCCAATTCTGTTTCCAATAAACGCCGGAGTGTCTTTGGCAATAACCGAAGTTTTCCCTAAATATTTAGAACCATACTCAAACAAGAAATCCAATACTTCCTGCGAAGTCTGTGGTCCCGGAATAATCTCAAACAACTTTAAATAACGGGCAGGATTGAAGAAGTGTGTTCCGCAGAAATGCTTCTGGAAATCCTCGCTTCGTCCTTCGCTCATAAAATGAATTGGAATCCCGGAGGTGTTTGAGGTTACCAGAGTTCCCGGTTTCCGGAACTTGTCTATTTGTTCAAAAACCAGTTTCTTAATATCCAAGCGTTCTACCACTACTTCGATGATCCAGTCGTAATTGGCGATTTTTGCCATATCATCGGTCGTATTTCCTGTGGTTATCCTACTGGCAAACTTCTGACTGTAAATAGGCGATGGGTTCGACTTTAATGCGTTAGCCAAATGCTCGTTTACAATACGATTGCGAACGGCTTTACTTTCTAATGTCAATCCCTTTTTTTCTTCGGTTTCGGTTAATGCATTTGGAACAATATCCAAAAGCAAAACTTCCAATCCAATGTTAGCAAAATGACAGGCAATCCCCGAACCCATGATTCCGGAGCCGACTACTGCTACTTGTTTGATTGTACGTTTCATATGTTCTTTGTTCTTTTTATAATTATGTCAGTCTGAGCCTGTCGAAGAGCTTTCTTAAAGCGAAAGCACTTCGACAAGCTCAGTGTGACAATCGCATTATTAATTGTATTTACTTTAAAAAATCTTCTTCTCAGTAATCAACTCGTTAATTATATCAGCCACTTCCATAAAGTGCTGTAACTTTTCATCAGTGATGTTTTGTTTGATAATCTCATTGAATTTTAAAACGGTAGTCTTTGACAATTCCCGCTTTTCTTTTCCTAAATCGGTTAGGTATATCAGTACGCCACGACCATCATCAGGGTTTTTCTTTTTAATAATTAAACCTTTCTCTTCCAGTGTTTTAAGTGTTCTGGTTAAACTCGTTGGTTCCATTCCCATTCTGGCACTTATCGCTGTTGATGGTGTTCCGTCTTCCCTGTCTATGCTTAAGAGTGCAAAACCAATTGCCATTGAACCTTCATATTTGGATGCTTCTTCATTATACATTCTGGCAACGGCTTGCCAGGTAGCGCGGAGTATATAGTCTATGGTTTTATCTTTCATACTTGGTTTATAAGAATATCCAAAGATATAAAAAATTTATTATGCACGCATAGTATTTATGTTAAAATTTATCAGAACATAGAATATAGAGAATAGCCCTTCGACTGCGCTCAGGGTGACAGAGGAAGAGAAAAGAAAGTACAAAGATAAAAATAGACGTCATAAAAGATGTAAAGATAGTCAGGTTATATAATTTCCCAACAACTTTACATTATATCCATTCGTAAATTATATAACGATGAATTGACAGAATATAAGGAATTTTTCCAGCGAACGATGTAATTTAGTAGAGTAAAACCCACAGATCATGAAAAATAGTACGCAAAGAAATGACATCCAACAGGGTTGTATTTCGCAGCAAAGAAAATTATCGTTTTATGAAGAGAACTATATTTTGGAACCCGAAGATTATGAAAATGATAATGATTATTTTAATTATGAAAGCGATGGTACCCAAGATGGAGCTTATTATGATGAAAGCTGCCAATTAGTTATCTATGAGCAAAGAAGAAAGAGCACAGAATATAGAATATAGACTCTTCTTTTAAACTCTATATTCTATTTTCTATACTCTATTTTTCTAAACTGTCCTAAACCCCGATTTGTATATATCTGAAAGGATAATAACCGATATCAGCAAGGAACAAAAAGCACAAACTTCTAATCTTCCACTTCCGATTTCAAGGATTTTTAAGGAGATACAAATCAACCAGATGATAAAGATGTTTAGGTTGAATAGGGCACACAGGATATAAAAGAAATTAGTCCGTAAAGGATTTGCTTTCTTC
>JAYURX010000216.1:0-9928 GCA_043755965.1 Flavobacterium sp.
CACCTCGAGGAATATCAAGGTGTCGCTGTCGTATATCCACTTGGGAAGGGGACTCTCTAAAAAAATGGTATGGTAGTTTTGTTCGCTTATTTTTAATTGCTCTAAAACTTCCTGTTTTTCTTTTGAAGACCGGTATAATCGCATCACCGTTTCAATGGCAGCGGGGAGGGTCTGTAACTTTTCCTTTGAAATATAATCGTCGGCACCAAGTTTCATAATCTCGATTACGAATTCTTCGGATCCCTGCCACTACAATAAACGGTATCATGGGATATATACTTCTGGCCATGGTAAGCGCCTCCGTTGAGCTGAACCGGGGCATGCTGTGATCGGAAAGGATAATATCGGGTTGGAATTGAATAAGTATATCAACAAAATCCTCCTTGCTGTGGGCAATGGTAAATTCGCAATCCGGTTTTTTCCTGGTTACATAATCCTGTATGATTTCGGCGTCTTCCGAATCATCCTCAAGGATTACTATTTTTAGAGGAGACATTTGGCATTTTGTTTTTGTTTTGTTTTTTGGAATGTTAAAGATAAGTGTCCTGATAGAAATGTTGTTACATAATTACGATGGCGGTTTATATAATTAAAAGACTGGTTAGATGGTTAGACTTGCTTAGATGGTTAGACTGCTTAGATGGTTAGACTGCTTAGATGGTTAGACTGCTTAGAATGTTAGACTTCTTAGACTCATAGAAGGGAAGACAAGGTAAATCAGCGAAGACTCCTCTCCTAAATTAGGAGCGGTGGCTTTGGTTTATTCGGAGACAGGGTGGTATTAAAACTTTTCTTTGTTCATTTTAGCTCACCACTGTCTATTTTTTCTGGTGTTCGCCTAGTTCGCCCGCCGCGGCGGGCTCGGATGATAGACTGCTTAGAATGTTAGACTTCCTAGACTCATAGAAGTGAAGACAAGGTAAATCAACGACGGGGTGGTACTATTCGATAATGTAACTGTACAACGAACTATGTTCGTCTATCGGCAGGCAGACCTGACTACCACTGGCAGTCCCCTTTTAAATTTCAAATTTTAGACCGCGCTACCGGGGGCGGTTGGTTCGTTAGGATCGGGAAAAGGGCTGTTGCTTTCTGCGGGATCTACATGACCCCAGTCGCCCGCTGTTTCGTCTTCATCTTCTGTATCGTTTTCTTCATCCTCATCGGGATCGTCGTTGCTTGTCACAGCATTAAAATGGGAGGTATCAACAGTACCGTAACGAGGGGCGTCAGCGCTACGAAATTCGTTGTCCTGGGTAGATGGGTCGGTAAGCCACGCATTTGTTTCATCATTCCGCCAGTCTTTTTGTGGGGCAGCATTTGCAGCTGAATCCCAGTTTGTATTTTCCATAATTGTAGTTTTTAGAGCGTAAAGTTAGTTGCATACCGGGCAGTATATGTTATGGAATTTTGGAGAAATGTTATAGCCCTTCGACCCTTCTCCCGAAGTTTCGGGATACGCTCATGCCCTTACTTCTATTTATTGGCATGAGCAGGGAGTGGCAAAGTTGCAATCCCGAAACTTCGGGAGCAGACTTCAGCCGCAGCTGCTGCTTCTAAGATTGGGCTCAAAACAACATGAAATACAGCTCAAAAGAATGTTTTTATGAGCCCTGCATTACTTATTCATGAGCTTAAAAACATTTGTAGCTCATGCAAATTGAAAATAAAGCTCAAAAAATGACCATTTTGAGCTTAAAATTATATCTTTGTGAGCTTAAAGGATAAAAACAAATGGTTGACAAAAATGAATTAGCAATCATCGAATATTTGAGGAGCTTTCCCGAAAGTTCTTCCAGGGAAATATTCGAGCATGCGGAAACAAGCCTGAGTTATGCCACTGTTAAAAGGTTGCTGACTAAGCTTGTGATGGAAAATTATGTTGTCATGAATGGAAAAGGCAAGAGCACAAAATATCTGGTTTCACCGGTTTACGAACTTTTGCAGCCAATAGATGAGGAGGCGTACTACAGTAAAGAAATTGATGACCGAACTATAAAAGAACATTTTGATTTTATTCTGATAAGGGAAACATTACAGCAATTTAGCTTGTTTACCGATAGCGAGCTGGCAAGGCTTCAGACACTTCAGGATATTTACCTGCAAAATATATCAGGTCTCTCAGTATCCGAATATACTAAAGAATTAGAAAGGCTTGCTATTGATTTAAGCTGGAAATCATCTCAGATAGAAGGAAATACTTACTCTTTGCTTGAAACTGAAAAACTGCTGAAGGAAAACGAAACGGCTTCGGGCAAAACAAGGGAAGAGGCATCAATGCTTCTCAACCATAAGGATGCTATCGATTTTATTGTCGAAAATCCAGATTATATTAACCCGCTTAGCCTACGCTCCATCGAAGACATCCATAGTATTCTTGTGAAAGATCTCGTTATTGAAAGGAATGTAAGAAAAAGAAGGATTGGAATCTCCGGCACAAATTATAAGCCTTTGGACAATGAACATCAAATCAGGGAGGCCCTTGAAGCTATGTGCAACCTGATTAACGCCAAGCAAAGCGTATTCGAAAAAGCGTTGTTGGCATTAGTCCTGATTTCATACATTCAGCCATTCATGGACGGTAATAAGCGGACTGCCCGCATTATAAGCAATGCCATCCTAATGAATCACAAGTATTGCCCGATTTCATTCAGAACAATCGATTCAATAGACTACAAAAAGGCAATGCTGCTTTTTTATGAGCAAAATAATATTTCCCGCTTTAAGGCCATCTTTATGGATCAGTTTGAATTTGCAGTCAAAACCTATTTTTAAGGAAGAAGCCGAATATATCCCTTTTGCCGGTGAGAACGTCACGGTCGTACTTCTATTTTTGTTGGCACAAGCAAGATGCTCGCGCTAGTGGAGAAAATTGTATCAGCAAGCTTAATGCTACCGACGGTTCTCGATTAGCTACGCTCCGTTCGGCTAAAGCCTTGGGTCATTTTTTGTTCCATTGCATTGCACAAAAAACACTCGAACTGACGACGTCGGCTAATAAAGGGGGCTTACTAAAAACTATCCCGTCACTTCGAGTGTTTTTGGCGAAGACAAAAATGTATCGAGAAGTTTTCGATGTACTACCTCTTTTTTTAACACTGCTGGACCGCTTATTTAACATAGTTTGCGGAATGGTTTGGTACTTTTGCAGTACCAAAACTAACACTACCTACTTATGTCAATTTATACAGTCTTTGAGTATACCCAAAGCATGCCCATTCCTTTAGTAATCGAGTATTTTTTCGAAGGCGAAAAGATGGAAGACCCCGACACTTTTTTTGAAAAGAACCCCGGGGTTTTTGAACTTTTTTTTCCGTCACAGGAAGATACGCTGGATATGATTAACAAAAAGATCCTATACTGTCAAACCCACAAACTGGTCATTTCAGAGTATGGGTTTTATTTGATTCATCTCTAAGAGGTTTTAGCAGTTAGTCTACCACGAGGGAATATAAACTTTATAACGAACTAAAGTTCGTGTACCTGAAGCCCACTGGGCTTCCTCCTCTTACTATCAAATGTGCGGGAGCGGGGGTGAATTTAGAATTAATTACTCCACAATTTATCATCTTGCCAATTGGCAGGAAATCCCATTTCTTTTTCTTGTTTCATCGGACAATGTTGAATCAACTCTTTCAATCGTTGCTTGAATGTAGAATGTGGGCTGATTATTTGAAGTACATATTCAATACAACACAAGGTTGCGTATAACTTATTAGGATACAATTTAGCATTATCCAGGAAAGGTTCAATCGTGTTATAGGGCAATTTAATTGGCACTAATCTTCTATTCCATATTCTTCCATGATGGGCACAGATATTTCTAAGATTACAAAAGCAATGCATCCAATTCTCTAAAATCATAGCGTCAGTCAATCCAAAATGATTAGCAACGGCTTTCTTCTCATTACCTCTTTTAAGATTTTGAAATATTTTAGAAAGTAATCCCATACTACTAACTTCTAAACTCATCCAACAAGGCGGTTCTGCCGGTTGCGTATATTTTGTTTTATAATGGTCTATAAAAGTTTCATTACTTCTGTCTACTTCTTTTTGCAGTGAATCTAGTTGATTGGCAAACGCATAGCATCCCTATATAACTCTGGTTTTAAATGCCAAAAACTACCATGAGTTAATGCAAAATTATATATAATTTGAGTTCGTAGTGCTATCTCAATTTTTTCAATACCATCAAAAACCAATAATCGTAAATGCCTGTCAAAAACATATAAGTCAATTATTTGCTCAAAAGAAACCTCAGTAACAAAAGGATGAGCTTCCTGCGTATTGTCCTGAAAAGGATAGGTATAAGCTCTTAGTCTATAATAGCTGATGTTAGATAAATAATGGGCTGCTTTAGGTTCATTATTAAATAGTAGTCCTCTACTTTTAAGTAGCTCAATTTGCTCAGGAATACCAACCGGAAGTTTATTGTATTTCATAAATGCAAGGTTTATAAAAATCGAAAACCAGCCCGGGTGCGCTGTTCTGATGAGAAGCGTGGCTGGTATTATTAGTGCAAATGTATAACAAAAATGTATTCATTGTATTTTTATATAAAAAAAGTTTATAAACAGATGCGATTACTATTTACTCCTCATAAGTTACCGTCGCTTCGAGGGACTCAAAGTCAGGTCCCGATAACAATCGGGTTTGCGGAGCTGGGGAAGTTTTTTCAGTTATGCTTGTTTACCGCTTTTTTGGAACCGAAGAGCTCTGCTATGTCGATTTCGAGGATTTCGAGGATTTCGGACATGGTTTTGATTGACATTTCATTTTTGCCGTTTTCGAGTTTGTTGTAGTAACTCTGTGAAATGTTTAGGCAGGATGCCATGTATTTTTGCGAAAAGTTTTTTTCGAGGCGCCTGGCTGTGATTTTTGGAAGGATGTAATGAAGCATAATACCACAATTCGAAATGGGCGTTTGCCCATTCTGATTACTATTTATTTGTTTGTGATATTGAGGCCAATTTAAACAAAGTGTTTTATCCTACAAAATATTTTGAGTTAAATTTTATTCCTTATAGGAATTATTTTTTGATGTTGGGTGTTGGGTGCTGGGTACTGGGTGCTGGGTGCTGGAAGTTGCGATAAACATAAAAAACAAAACGTCCCATTCCAAGCTGCTGGTGCGAGTTCTCGATACATTTTTTATTCCACTGCGTTCCACAAAAAACACTCGAACTGACGATTTAGATATAGGGCGTCACTTCGAGTGATTTTTAAAAGCGGGAACGCCAGTTCTTGGTTTTAAAAATAGACACGAGGCGAAGCCGACTGCCGAAGGAATCGAGAAGCTTTAGTACTGAAAATGTTCTCGATACATCCCGATAAAAATCGGGACACTCGAACTGACGAATATCAAACCTGCGCGGTGATTTTACTTTATTTTTACCGCAAGAATGCGGTGATAAAGTGAATTAATCACCGCATAATTTTTTATTTGCGGTAAATAAGGTTTATATTTACCGCAAAAATGCGGTAATATGTATATTCATCAAAAAAAAAAATGGACAAAATTCACTTGGGATCCGGATGTAATTACTCCTTTGCTTGGAGAAGTTAGGCATAGACAAGGCAAAATACTTGGAGTAATGCAAGGGCTTGGATTTAGGCTGCAAGAGGAAACAGTTCTTAAAACATTGACTTTGGATGTAGTAAAGTCAAGTGAAATAGAAGGCGAACAACTGAATCCAGAGCAAGTACGTTCTTCTATTGCAAGACGATTGGGTATTGAAATTGCCGGTGCTGTCCCTGCGGAACGCCATGTTGAAGGTGTTGTAGAAATGCTGTTGGATGCTACGCAACGTTATGATGAAATACTAACTGATGACCGTTTGTTTGGATGGCATGCGGCCCTTTTTCCAACCGGGCGAAGTGGGATGCATAAAATAAAGACGGCAGCCTGGCGAGACGATGCAATGCGGGTAACTTCCGGACCTATGGGCAAGGAAAGGGTACATTTTGAAGCACCGGGTGCGGATAAAGTACCCACAGAAATGAATGCTTTTTTAGATTGGTTCAATTCTAATCAAGATATTGATCCTGTACTTAAAGCTGCTTTTGCGCATTTGTGGTTTGTTACGATACATCCTTTTGAAGATGGTAATGGACGTATCACGCGAGCGATAACCGATATGCAATTGGCTCGTGCCGACCAAAGCAAACAGCGATTTTATTCTATGTCGGCACAAATACAAGCAGACCGAAACCACTATTATGAACTATTGGAAAGCACTCAAAAAGGCGATTTGGATATCACTGCCTGGCTTAAATGGTTTCTTACTTGTTTGTTGCAATCAATGGCACAGACCGATGAGACTATATCCTTAACCTTAAAACGTGCTCAATTTTGGGAAACTCACCGTATTACCAGCTTTAACCCACGTCAACAAAAAATACTGCAATTGCTGCTTGATGACTTCTTCGGCAAATTAACTGTTTCTAAATATGCCAAAATAACAAAAGTATCCACTGATACTTCCCTTAGGGATATTCAGGATTTAATGGCTAAGGGTATTATTGCCCAGGAAGGTAGTGGCAGAAGTACTTCGTATACCTTTGTTCCGTTTTAAAATAGGTTTTGCTGTTAGATGAAGGTTACGGTAGCTGACGCCTCAAAGTCAGGTCCCGATTGCTATATGGATTGCGGAGCTAGGGACTTTGCGGAGCGGGGGGAGCTTGGCCACACGAAAGGATTTGCTACGCCAGTCGCTTCGCTCTAGTCGTGCGGGAGCGGGGGGATTTACTTATCACGCGAAAGGATTGCTACGCCAGTCGCTTCGCTCTAGTCGCGCGGGAGCGGGGGACATCCCGAAGCTTCGGGACAGGGTAACAAGGAGCTGGAAGTTGCGATAAACATAAAAAACAAAACGTCCCATTCCCATGGCACGTTTCGTTATTAAAAATAGCAATGGTATTTGTTAGTACCAGGCAGTTGGACCTGGTGAAAGCTTTCTTCTCTTGACAAATACATTGTTTTGATATAGACAAATTTGCCGCTTTCCTGCCATACTATTGTTACAGAATTACGCGTAAGAGTTATATAATTTAACATGGGATTGCATGCGAGATGATATAGAAGTTATTAGCTAAAAACTAACTAAGAAGTTCGAGCAGTATATTGTTATACTTATTGATATTGATTAATCTGTTTTTAGGTAGTGCCGCACTATCTGTGGCGACGTCGTATATCTCCTTGATGACACTCATAGATTTTACCCTTTTTGTTCAGTAAACCACAAGTCAAGTTCCTCTATCTTCTCAAGTGCATGCGTCTTTACCACCACAGTGCCGGCAAGCCGGTCGCTGACACTTCTGTTTCTTTTATCGATGATTACCATAAGCAGGGTGGCAATATAATACCCATAAATCAGCCCAAGCTGTATCCATACCGGAACGGGGCTGACTGATTTTAAATAATTCGTTTGTTCCACCCAGCCCAAATTACCAAAGGTAGTTTCGTCCGCCAACGAAATAGTCCAGGCCTGGATTACCAAAGAAAACAATGCCATAATACCCATAGGCAGGTATTTTAAAAAAGCCTCGCGATACGATATCGCCGACCCGTCTAGTTGCAAAATGGTCAGTCCCATAACACGCTTACCCGGAGTAGCTCCGTAACGTACCGGCAGATAGATAGAATAACCTATAATTACCAATTGCGTTACCACAAACGTATAATAAAAATTATACAAATTCATATTGTTAAAAACCAACATGCCAAGGGTTACAGGGGTTAGGAATAGCCCATCCAATAGCCCGGCGGCGACTCTTTCGCCAAGGTTGCCATACAGTTTTTCAAAGGAGCTTTCTAAAGGTAAGGGTAGTTTTTTGGTGGTCATTATATCTATTTGTTTTAGGTTGTTTATTTTATTGTTTGTATTTCGTCAAGGCACGGATTATAAATCCGCGCGATCGGGTTTTTTTACCAATTTGATTTTATTTCCAGCGTATTAACACCTATATTGTAGGCATACACTGCTGCCGGAACATAGGTTATATTTATATCTTCTATTGTTTTATTGTCTGATATGTCGATGGTGGTTACTAATGTGGCTTTGAAATTATTTTGTTTGCAGAAATAGAGTAAACTATTCAATTCTTGAGGTTTTTCTACATAACGATTGCTCCATTTGATTTCTATACACCATTGCGGTTTAAATAATTTGTTGTCCAGTAATACAATATCCACTTCGCCTTCGGAGCGTCCTTGCTTCCATCGGGCATATTTTAAATCGAGATTTTCACGATGCATCCATTGCGAAAAAATAGCGGTTTCGACCATATTGCCCGTTTCTTTATCAGTTTCTACAATAGGCGAAAACAAGGCAGTTCGCAAAGAAGAATTGGTCAAATAAACCTTAAAACTGGTTACTCTTTTAAACTTTTTAGCGTTATCGTCAATCTTGTGGATTACTTTAATTAAAAATGCTGCTTCGAGATATTCTAAATACTTTTTGATAATTTCTTTTGCAATACCGCTGTCTTTTCCTAATCGTTCAAAAGAAAATTCATTTCCTGTATTATAGGCTAAATAAGTAAAAAAACTATTTAATTCCTGCACGTCTTTTATGCCATATAAACTGGGTAAATCCCGAAGTAAAACTTTATCGACAATGTCATTTTTTACATACCGTCCCATATCATTTTGTATCTTTTCGGACAAGACCACTTCGGGATAACCACCAAAGTTGAGATAATGAAAAAATTCTTTGTTGAATGCCTTGTTGTCGTGTGTGGTGAAAAATGGAATTTCTTTGCCGTTGTAGACTATGTTTTTTGGTTGCACCAAATGATTTAAGCCTTTTAAATGAATGTATTCGTGAAAGGTAAGCGGTGGCAACATAAAATCGGTAAAACGGCCTGCCCCGCTTTCGGAACTTTGTAAGCGTAAGGCCGCTGCCGCCGAACCCGATACTACAAATTTGGTTTTTGGATACAGGTCTACTAATACTTTCAGGTGGCGTTCCCAGTCTTTGAGGTATTGAATTTCATCAAAAAAAACAAAACAACCCTCAATACTATCCAGTTGCACGGCTTCTTTTGCCAAAAGTAAAATATCCTCTAAACTCAAGTGCATATAAATAGGGTTGTCAATACCTATGAAAAATATTTTTTGAGGTGTAATGTTTTCCGTGATTAACTCCTGGATGGTGTGATACATCATTACGGTTTTCCCGACACGGCGTGGACCCATAAGCACTACGGCACGCTTGATGTCGGTTTCTTTTACAAAAGGGTAAAACAAATCAAAATACAACCGTTTGGACATATCCTGATAAACCTGTTGCACGTTGCCCGTTGTCCACCAGGGGTTTTCATATTGCAGACGTTCTACTCGTTTGGATGTTGGTATAATAGTATCGAAACTCATAATAGTTCTTATTTATACACAAATGTAATAATAAGAGTTTTAAAAATAGCTTATTTTTACAAAAATGTTGTTTTAAGCGAAAAACAAGCTAAAAAAATAGTTATTTGTCATCCTCACTGGCACGGATTATAAATCCGCGCAATCGGGTTTGCAAATAATTAGTTTTTTTTTCATTACTCTGCTCCTATATTTATTTTTTCAAAATGCAATTCAGGAAGAATTATCTTTACTTCAATATCGCTATCATCACTTTTCCAATATACTATAAAATTCACTTTCGCTTCTTTCAGTTCATAACCGCTTTGCTTCTTTTCTGAAATTGTTTCAAGAAACCTCCTTGAGAATTTTAAGACCAATTCCCTCTTATCGTTTTTACAGCCTTCTTCCGAAATCGTAAGTACATCTCCGCTCATTAATTTGTTTATCCGATGCTGAACAAATTCGAAATATCCTAAATATAAATCCTTATGCGAGAGATGACAAACTAATTCCTTTGGTTTTTGAAATGTATGATTATTTTCAACCCGTTCCAACTCTTCTGTCTTTATGTTG